>JAUQWT010000001.1 GCA_030835005.1 Ignavibacteria bacterium
TACCTTTAAGTTTAAAACGGAAACCAAAAGAAGGATCAACAACATACCATTTCTTCAGCTTACTGGAATAAAGCTCACAAACTACATGAAGTGGATATCCAATATGGTCTGCATAACCTGTCTTATCAACATCACCGCCCTGCAAGTTCACAATTCTGCACGGGACACCAAATTTCTCGCAAATGTTCGAAAATATTTTACTGTTTGTACCGCATTCTGCAAGACCGAGGTTATCTATATTACTGTTAAACTCTTTAAACACCATTGAGATTCTGATGTCATTATCTACAAGTAATTCAGAACTAATCAACTTTCCCGCATCTATTCTGAAATTCTCATTGTCTTCACTGAATTCATTAATCTTATGAACTATGACTGAACTGTAAAAAATCTGGTTAAAAAATATTTGTGGTTCTGGAGACTTTGCAGTTACAATGTATATAGAATCAAGTCCTTGGGAATCATCAAACTGAATAAATATCTTATTGACCTTATCAGAATAAGAATCAGGGTAAAAGATCGGAACAGTATCAAAATATTCATATTCACTTTTATGTTCTTTTATCTTAAATTTCTTGTTGCCCTCAATTGCAAGCAGATCATTGCTAATCATTCTTAGATTTACTTTTGTCAAATTGTTATATTCCAATGGCGGGTCATAAACATCATATAGATTTATGATGGGTATCTGAGAATTACTTTTCCACAATCTATCGAAAAAATAACTGCTGGAAAATATTAAGCCAGTGAATATTATAAATAATATCAGGATCCGTTTGAATGAATGAGATTTAATGATAAACTTGAGCAAGTATTAAGCAATAATTTAGTTAACTTATAGTATTATTCTCAAAATTAATATGATATAGACAATCATATAAAAATACCCTTTTTGTACATTTGAAGAGTAGATTCAAGACTTAATAACCTCCACAAGATCCATCCAAAATCTTTGGTTCCATCAAAGTGTTCACTCAGTTTTTTTGCAACTTGGTCTTTATCGGCAAAGTCATACAGTAGTGCATTTGTATTCAACAAAAAATCCCTTACATAATCTTTGAGAATTGTCCTGGTCCATTTGGAAAATGGAACAGGAAATCCGAGTTTATCTTTTCGATTAATTATTTCGGTTGGCAAATAGGATTTCATGACTTTACGGAAAAGTGGTCGAGTAGTACTCCCGCTTGTAAAGTATTCAGACTGCATATTCACTCCCAATTCTACTAATCTGTAATCCAGAAATGGAACTCTACTCTCAATGGAGTGTGCCATCGAATTCCTGTCTTCATAATGCAGGAGTGCTGGAATAGTCTGTGTATTAATAAAATGGCTTGATATATTACTGAAAAAATTACCGAATCTAGTTGGTGGTTTCACATCTTCAAACATAGCACTGAAATCTGCATTTTCTAGCAATTGTCTATTTATGATATTGAACTTGCCAGATAGTTTTGATCTGCTAAGAAAGTTATATTGCTTAGGTAGTAGCCAGCTTGCAGATGAGTGAAATCCATTTTCTCTGACAAACTTGATGTAGGTTTTATATTCTCTTAGTGCCCTTATATATTTTCTATCTTTCAGCATTCCTCTCAGATATGATGCAGTATGAAAGTATCCCCCAAATACTTCATCTCCACCCTGTCCATCCAACAGAACTTTTACTTTATCTTTTGCTTCTGACATTACAAACCATTGAGGATACAAACCGGGACCTTCAGTTGGAATTTCCTGGTAGTAACTGATTTGATTAAACACTTTTTCAAATTCAATTGCTGATGGATACACTTTATGAGGTTTGCATCTATACTTCTTATTTACTATATCAATATACCGTGATTCATCACATTCTTCTTCTTCCCAAACTGCAGAAAAAGTGCTTAATTTACTTGAAAATAGCTCATTTGATATGCCAACAATGCTTGTTGAATCAAATCCGCCACTAAGGCAAGTTCCAACAGGTACATCACTGCGAAATCTAAGTTTTATTGAATCCTTAAGAAATGAAATGATCTCATCTCCAACCTGGTTTTCGGTCTTATTCCGTGTGTTTTGGATCGGGATCTCATAATATTGTTTAGTTTCAATCCTGTTGTTTTTAAATTCTAAGTAATGTGAAGCGGGGAGAGAGCTTATGCCATTTATATAAGTCTTTTCTGTATTCAATCGATTACCGTTGATAATGAAAAAAGGTATTTTTTCGAAATTGATCTTTGGCACGCGTCCATTGAAGTAAATCATCGGCTTTATTTCCGAGGAAAATCCAAAAGCATCTTTCGTATGGGAGTAGTAAAGTGGTTTTATCCCAAACCTGTCTCTGCAAAGATATAACGTACTTATACGGGAGTCCCAAAGTGAAAATGCCCACATGCCATTAAATCTATTCAGGCAATCTAATCCCCAGTTCAAATAAGAATTTATGATTACCTCTGTATCCGTTTCTGTATGAAATGCATAACCGTGTTTCAGCAATTCTTCTCTAAGCTCAATGTAATTATATATCTCACCGTTAAAAGTAACCCAGATCTTTGTGTCTGAACTACCCATAGGGCCGTGACCGTTTTTACTTAGGTCAATTATGGAAAGTCTCCTATGGCCAAAGACGACATCAAAATCTTTGTTATTTGTATAATCAATATCAGGGTATGTCAGTCGCAATTCCTCAATTGTATCTGGACCTGAATATTGAGCGTAGTTGCCTGTATTTGAATCTATCATAACATAACCTTCATCATCTGGGCCCCGATGTCTTAACATCTTGTTCATTACTTTAATCTTGCTTCTAATATCATTGTTTGCGGATACTATCCCATTGATTCCGCACATTTATTAGTACAATCCTCCGTTTAAATTGATTGTTTGACCGGTAAGATAACTGGAATCTTCGCTGCAGATATACTTAATGCATTCTAATACGTCATTTGGTTTTCCAAACTCTTTCATTGGTATGGTTTCTTTTATCTGATTGCGTATCTGCTCAGGTATCTGGTAAAGTAACCCAGTATCAAAATATCCTAATGAAATCAAATTTGAAGTTATATTGTTCTTTATAACTTCTTTAGAGATTGTCTTACTAAGTCCTGCTAAGCCTGCCTTCGATGCAGCGTAAGCCGAGGTTCCTATTACTCCTATCTGCGGCACAACTGACGAAATGAATACTATTCTGCCGAAATTGTTTACTTTCATAACTGGTATAACAAGCTTTGAGCACAAAAAGGGTCCTGTTAAATTCACTGCTAACACTTTATTCCAGTCATCATATGGAAGCTTCCAACTCATACCGTTAATGGAAATTCCGGCATTATTAATCAAAACATCTATCGAGCCGAAATCATTTCTGATATTGTTGATCATATGTTCTATTTGTTCTTCTGAAGTAATGTCAGCTTTGTAAGAATTATATTTCACTCCAAGGCTTTTAATACAATCAACTGCTTTGGTAAGCCTGTCAAAACTATCGTTAAAATGCAAAGCAAGATTGAACCCTGCAGCCGCAAGCCCTTTGGTGATATGTTCACCTAGGCCGCCGGATGCACCGATAAGCAATACATTTTTGTTTGACATTTATTTTCCGTTCAAAACTAGTTCGTAAGTTTTATTCCTGACTTTTTGGAGTTCTGCAATCATGAATAGCTCTTGTTTGTTACGAAGATCCTCAATTTCCCATCCCATTTTCATAAAAAGGATGATAGAGCCATTATTTTTCTTGGGCCAATATCCTTCTTGGTGAGTAAAACCGTTATCCAGGCCTGTCTGGCACAATTTGATTATGTGAAGCTTTGCAAAATTAAAATTTCTGGTATCCCTTCGTGCATAAGTGCAATGGTTGTGAATGATCTTGCCGTAAACAGAAGAGAAATTTACAAAACAAATCTCGTCCTCAGCATTCAGGATTGCGAAACTGTACTTCCATTTGTCATGCAAAGGATTGAGGAAATACTCTTTTTTTTCTTCGTTCCAGCCATACAAGTCATGGTACTCAATTCTAATAGAGTTTACAAAACTCATGAAATCATCTATTCGGTAATTCATAAGGTCTTCTGTGATCAGGCTAATTCTAAATCCATTCTCTGCAAGTCTTTTATCAACAAAAGAATGAAAGTCAACATTCTGTGGATTCATTTTAAGTATTTATCATTGTTCGCCGAAATTGTTCTTAAGTACTTGAGTGATTACATAGGCAACCGAAACAATTAACAATGCATAGAAAAAGAGAGTAATAAAAGAATATTTATTAACGGAATATTTTCTTAGGATTCCTCGCCACCCGCACTCCCTGCATTTATAAAAATTGGCAATTCGAGTTGATTTAATTGACAATTCAACAAAATTCTTTGCCCTGCTGCGTCTAATTGTCCCAATTTTTCCGCAAGAAGGACACTTAGAAGTTTCAGGAAATGATTTAAAGAATATTCTTAGCTGCAAACTTAATTCGGTTATGTTATCTTTTGTTTAGTGCTTGCGTTTGAAGCACTTCCATTTGTCGATGTACTTCCGGCACCTGCTCCATCTTTGCTTTTTTCTGAGCCATAATAATAATAGTAGTATTTGTAATAGCTGCCATATGTTGCCTGATAATCAAAGTTGTTAAGTACCACTCCTATGAATGTATCATTTATTCTATTCAATGTATCAATTGTATTGACAAGCAGATCAAGCCTTGTTTTGCTGGCAAGACAAACTACAACTGTTCCGTCAACATAACTTGAAAGTAATTCAGCATCTGTAACTGTTGCAAGTGGTGGCGAGTCAATCAGAACATAATCATACTTCGGTTTCATCATATTCAGGAAAGTCTGCATGTGTTTAGAGGCAATAAGCTCTGCGGGATTAGTAGGAATAGTTCCGCATGTCATCAAATGCAGGTTCGGGAAAGCTGTTTCCCTTACAGCTTCTTCCAGCGGCACAGTTCCAAAAAGGTAGTCACACAATCCCGGATACCGCTTCATGTTGAAAAGGTTGTGAAGTCTTGGCTTGCGGAAATCGCAATCAAGTAGTAAAACTCTTGACGATAGAGCGAAACTTGCAGCAAGGTTAGATGAAATTATTGTTTTGCCTTCCCTTGGGATGGAACTTGTAATTAAAATGGTCTTTATTGGTTCCGGTTCAAGCTTTGAAAATTGTAACATTGTTCTAAGTGTTCTGAAAGCTTCCGCCGGGGCAGAATCCGAATTATAGGATAACACCAGTTCTTGTTCTGAATGCGTATGCCGTCTGGATTTGTTAGATTCACGCATGAAAGTTGGAACCCAGCCGATTAGAGCAATTCCGATATTCTCGAGATCTTCGGGAGATTTCACTGATACATCAAGGATATTCCTTAGCAGAGCAAAGCCGTAACCCAGACCAAGCCCTATCATTAATCCTATTGTTATGATCAAGAACCTATTTGGTTTTGAAGGTGCCTTGGGTACTTTACCGTAATCAATAATTTTTACGTTATTAGGTTGTGATTCTTCATTGATAAGTGCCTCCTGGTATTTCTCAAGAAGCATAAGGTATATTTTCTCGTTGGCTGTCCTTTCTCTCTCAAGATTAGCATATTCAATGCTCTGAGCAGGTAATTTGTTGAATTTTTCCTGGTATTTATTCAAATAACCCTTTAAATGACTCTCTCTGATCTTATTCTGGCTATTCAAGACTCTTGCCTCAAAATATTTGCTGGAAAGACTC
>JAUQWT010000119.1 GCA_030835005.1 Ignavibacteria bacterium
TTTTGTGACCAGCCTTGACTGTCCGTAATGCACATAGCTTAGTACTACTGAATCCTGGAAAGTTACCTTAATAGGCGGGTTAACTTCATCCATTTCAATTATCATATCCTTAAGCAGGGCAACCTGTTTATCCGGGCTTAAAGTTGTATCGATATCCAGATTCTTGCTGAATGTCGGCGTCAGGGATTTTGCATCGGTTACAACAATAGGAAAGTTAATTGCGTTTGAGTTTATTACCGTGTTGAATATGAAATTGTACTCCCCTGAGGCGGCGTCATCATTGGCTATGAATTCAATGGATTTTGCATACAGGTTAGCTACTTCGCGCTCACGGGCAAGAATATCGGTAACAAGGATCTGGGTATAAATAAGCGTTCCAATGATGATTATCACACCTGTTACCAAAAGTGCGATCTTGATATTTGCGGAACCGTAACTCTTCATAAAAATAGTTTAAATCAGCTACTAAACGTAAAAAATAACAGGTATTGATATGAATTAAAATCTAAAATACGGGCACAAATTGTCAAAAGGCGGATTTCAAAGCGATAATGTCAAATATTCGGTTCAAGCAGAAGATTCAGATTTTTCAATAGCTTCTGCGCATAATTTGCCCGAAAGCAATACCAGCGGAATGCCGCCTCCAGGGTGAGCTGAACCGCCGCAAAAGTATAATCCCATGTAATGTTTTGACCTGTTTGGCTGTCTTAGAAACGCTGCTTTCCGGTTGTTAGATGAAATTCCGTAAATGCTTCCACCAAAGCTGCCCGTCTGGTCTTCAATATCACGCGGAGTCATAACTTTTTCACAAACAATTCTGTCACTGATTTCATAACCTGTAAGCTTCTCGATCTTATTGATTATTGTTTTCTTAATCAATTCGTAATTTCTAATTCCAAATTCGTAATTCCCATTAGGTGCGTTTATCATCACAAACCAGTTCTCTTCTCCCTCTGGTGCATCCCCCGGAGAGAACTTCTTTGAGATATAAATGTAAATGGTCGGATCCTCAGGCAGAACTTTTTTCTGAAAAAGCTCTTCGAACTCCTTTTTGTAGTCACCCGAAAAAAGGATATTGTGCGCCTCAAGATTTTCTGAGTTGATCCTTACACCCCAGTAGAAAACCAGTGCCGATGAAGAAGGCTCCAGTGCAGTATATTTTTTTGCAGCTTTTGATTTTCTGCCTTTGACCAGTTTGTTATATGTATTGTAAACATCAGCATTCGAAATAACTTTCTCTGATTCCTTAAACTCTCCTTTTACTTTAATGCCTTTTACAGTATTACCTTCTATAACAATTTCGTCAACAGGTGAATTGAAATGAAATTTTACACCTTTCTTTTCTGCAAGATCATACAGAGCATCGGTAAGCTTTATCATTCCGCCCGAAACATAATAGCCGCCTAACGTGTATTCTACATGCGAAATAATGTTCAGCGTTGCCGGACAATGATATGGATCAGAACCGTTGTATGTGGCGTAACGGTTGAAAAGCTGAATGATGCGTTCATCGGTGAAAAATGAACGGTTGGCTTTATTCATAGTGCGGAATGGATCGATGCTGCCTGCCATGAAAAGAGTTTTAAGCGCCTTTACGTTTGTAAATGTTTTCAGGCTGTAGAGATCTCTGAAAAGAAAAATATCAGAAGTGAGGTCATAGATCTTTTTGCAGTATGCAAGATACCTTAGGAGGTTCTCTTTCTTTTCAGTGGTTTGGTTCTTGATTTCTTCGGAGAATTTATCAACATCACCGTAAGCATTCAATACAGTTCCGTCCGGATAGAAATATTTACAGAGTATATCAAGCTTATTTATTTTGATGTGATCATTGATATTCTCTCCTGCAGATGAGAAAAGCTCTTTTATGACAAAAGGCATTGTTAAGAGCGAAGGGCCGGAATCGAAGCGGAACCCGCCGATTCTTATGGAGCGGGCTTTGCCGCCGGGTGTTGAGTTTTTCTCATAAATATGAACATTATGACCTGCAACGGCGAGCCTGATCGCAGCAGAAAGTCCCCCCAGTCCTGAACCGATGATGGAGATTAAACTGGATTTGCGAAATTGATTCATTTATGGGCGGGTGCAATTA
>JAUQWT010000120.1 GCA_030835005.1 Ignavibacteria bacterium
TCTGACCAGAAGAACATATTGAAGGAAATACTTGGAGCTTCAGGTAAGTTCAGCACATTCCTTTTGTTCGGAGTAACCGGAAGCGGCAAAACACAGGTTTACATTGAAGCCATTGAACAAATAATCAAAGAGGGTAAAACGGCAATTGTACTTGTCCCTGAAATATCCCTCACGCCTCAGCTTATTCACAGGTTCAGAACTTATTTTGGCGATATTATAGGCGTTATGCATAGTAAACTTTCAGACGGGCAGCGATTTGACGTTCACCAAAGGATACGATCCGGACAGTGCAAAATTGTAGTCGGCGCAAGATCAGCTTTATTTGCCCCGCTGACGAATATCGGGATCATTATAGTTGATGAAGAGCACGATCACTCATACAAACAGACTGAAAAAAATCCAAAGTATAACGCAAGGGATTCAGCAATAGTAAGAGCTAAGTTGAATAATGCTGTTGTGGTACTTGGATCCGCGACTCCTTCGCTTGAAAGTTATTATAATTACAAAGCGGGGAAATACGGCATTCTGGAATTGCCTCACCGCGCATTGAAGACCAAACAGCCGAAGGTTGAAATTGTGAATATGCTTGATGAAATGAGACAGCCCACAAAGTATAAAAAATATGAAACTGCCGATCAGCGTGTGCTTTCTTCAAGGCTGATCTCTTACATTGATGCCGCGCTAAAGAGCAAACAGAGTATTATCCTGATGCAAAACCGCAGGGGTTACTCTGCTTACCAGCAGTGCCTTGAGTGCGGAACGGTAAAAATGTGCAGGAACTGTGATATTACAATGATATATCACAAGCATAAAAACAATCTCCGCTGCCATTACTGCAGTTCTGCAGAAAATCTGCTGGAAAGATGTGAAATATGCGGAAGCAATAATCTAAAGCTTGTGGGTGTTGGCACTGAAAAGATAGAAGAGGAAATTCACAGACTTTTCCCTGAAGCCAGCAGCATGAGAATGGATGCCGATACCGTTAAAGGAAAGGACGCTCACCGGAAAATATTAAAAAGTTTCCATGAAGGTGAGTTTGATATACTCATAGGCACACAAATGATATCCAAGGGCCTTGACTTCCCGAATGTATATTTGGTTGGAGTGATATCGGCTGATATTGGGCTTTTTACACCTGATTTTCGCGCATCCGAAAAGACCTTCCAGCTTTTGATGCAGGTATCGGGGCGGTCAGGCAGAATAAGTGATAATGGCAAGGTTGTAATACAAACAATGAATCCTGATAATTTCATTTTCCCAATGGTAGAAAACCATGACTTCGTATCATTTTTTGAAAAGGAGATCAAACACCGCTCAGTACACAAGTATCCACCATTTTCTAAAATGATACTGATAGAAATTTCATCTCCCTCACAGATAGATGTTAACAAGCATGCCTGGAAAATTTACCACTTCTTAAACGGTAAAATAATTAATTCTAACAGCAGGGTTTATCTTGAACTTTTGAAACCAGCTCCCGCGCTGATTTATAAGATAAAAAATACTTTCCGGATTCATATTATACTGAAGATACTTAAGTCATCGGGGCAAACTTCATCGGAAAGCGAAAATCTGATCCACGCATTGAGGGATTTTACTGGCCAATTAAAACTTAAATCAACTGAAAGAGTTAATGTTGATGTAGATCCTTTGAGCTTTTATTAACAGATAATGCAAATTTACTTCACAAAAGTCAGATCGATCCATCTATGTTCTGTATCAACTTTGAATACCTTTACCTTTACTTTATCGCCTATTCTGTACTTTTTCTTTCTGTGTCTCCCCACTATCTGGAAATTAGCCTGGTCTAAAATATAATAATCATCATTCATATCCCTTAACCGTATCATTCCTTCAATCATGCTTTCCATAATTTCAACATATATACCGTATTCGGAAATACCTGAAACTATTGCAGAAAATTCCTTTCCTACCTGGCTTTCCATATACTGGCATTGCAGTATCTTTATCGCTTCACGTTCTGCCTGAACAGCATTGATTTCTGTCTCGGTTGATTGCTTACAGATCCCGGGCAGTTCTTTCGCATAATGCGCGATGCGTTTCTGATTTATTTTGTTAAGAACATCAAATAATATCCTGTGGACAACAAGATCGGGGTAGCGTCTGATTGGCGAAGTAAAATGTGTGTAATGATCAAAACCCAGTCCGTAATGCCCTATGTTCTCTTCGGAATAGATTGCCTTAGACATCGAGCGTATTGTTATATCATTAATCAAGAATTCCTCGGGCATTCCCTGAACATCAAGCAGCATTTTCTGAATGGAAAGCTTGCTTTCGGGATTAAGATTAATTCCAAACTGCTTAACGAATTGTGAAAGCTCTTTAATTCGCTTTTTATCAGGTATATCGTGTATCCTGTATATGAACGGAATATCGTCCTTTTGCCTTTCAATAAATAAGGTAACGCACTTGTTAGCCATAAGCATGAAATCTTCGATCATCCTCATAGAGCCAAGCCTCTCTTTAGGCTTTATACTCTTTATGAGTCCGTCAACTATCTCTGCTTTAACTTCTGTGGTTTCAAAATCAAGGCTCCCCTCATCCATTCTCATCTTGAAAAGTATCTGGTGCAGCTTGAACATTTCGTTCAGCTTATCAAGATACAATCCTTCCTGTTTATCAAGAATTTCCTGAACTTCCTCATATGTAAAGCGTTTCTTGCTTTTTATTACAGATTTACATAGCTCATAATTAACTATCTTTCCCTTGCCGTCAAGTTCAATAAAGCACGAAAAGACAAGCCTCTCAACTTTTTCCTTCAGCGAGCATATATCATTAGATAACTTTTCAGGAAGCATTGGTACTACATCATTCATAAGGTAAGCGCTTGTGCCCCGCTGGAAAGCTTCTTCATCAAGAGCTGAGTCTTCGGTAACATAATGGCTTACATCGGCAATATGTACCCCTAGTTTGTAGAGTCCATTGTTTAATATATCCAGTGAAATTGCATCATCAAAGTCTTTGGCATCAACCGGATCAATCGTGAATATGATCTCATCCCTTAGATCGCGCCTTCTTTTGATCTCATCTCTGGAAATATCGAACTTACCATCTGTTTCAAGCTGCTTAAGTTCATCCTTGACGGGTTTCGGAAAAGTCTTTGTCAGTCCGTATTTTTTAATAAGAGCCTTGAACTCGGTAGTTACATCACCTGCTTTGCCAAGCACACTTAATATTTTTCCTTCCGGCGAGAGGTCCTGGTATTCCCAATTCACGATTTCGCAAACAACTTTATCCCCTTCGGCTGCATCTTTCAGAGAGTTCTTTGGAATGAATATATCTTTCCTGAAAGAACGGTCATCGGGAATGACGAAAGCATAATCTTTGCCTTTGGAGCTGAACTGAAGCTTACCTACAACGGTATGTTTAGCCCGTTTGATGATATTTTCAACAATTGCTTCTCTTTCATTTGTGACGGCATATTCTATAATAGTCACCTGAACTGTATCACCCGGCAGTGCTGTTTGCAGGTTTTTCTTTTTGACCGGCAGTGTTATTGTACCTTCGGAAGTAGTTACTTCTGCAGAATACTCTCTTCCTGCATAAATTATGTTTGCTTCGTAGAATGCGTTTGTGGAATTAGATTCGTAATATTTTCCGTTTTTTTGAATGGCGCCTTCCATAACTAGTTCGCGCAAAATATCACGAACATATGCTTTTTCCCGGCTATCTACATTAAGTTTATTGATCAGCATATTGAACTTGATAGATAGAGAGGGTGTTTGGGTAAAAAGGTTTTTTATGGCGTCTTTTACATCGTATGATTTTTTCTTAGGCAGAATAGTATTTGTTTAAATTAATAACGAATTTTATACGTTAAACCGGCACTTGTCTGGAAACCCTGGTCTAAATTATAAAGAGTTGAATATGTTCTTGCGATCTCAATAATAAGATTATTTGAAACATCGATGTTAAAAAGTTTATTAAGCGGGTACTCTACACTTACTTCAAGATTATTGATATTAGAAAGTATCTTACCGCCAAACCTGACGATTGCATCGCCAAATGCTGAGGTAATTCTGATATCCGTAGTACTCAAATTCCCTCCTGCATAAATTATTTCAGTATTAACAATAAACGGCGCTATGTTCCTGAGGGCTTCAAATAATAACGAAGAGGCAATTCCTGAACCGAAATTATTGCTCAGATTAGTCAATGCTGAGCCTCCAACAATTGTAGATGTTGGCGCACCAAACAGCAGATATGAAATTGCTTCAGTCTGGGCTTTCGGTCCTGTTTCTTTGCTGCCGTTATCGTTCCGAAGGGATAGTGTTAATGCCGGTTTGTATCTTGTGCCTGTAATTTCAAGTACAACATACATTACTTCTGTAGCGTTATCAGCAGTACGGATGTTCTTATACTCAGCCTGAATATTCAAGAGCGGATTGTTATAGTCACCTATAAAATCCAAATAGCTGTTATCAATCTTAAAATTCTTATAAAATCTGTAGTATGAATCGCCAACTATATTAAGTCTTCCAAAGAGCTGAAATCTTCTGTCAAAAGTCCGGTTATCAAGCCTCAAATTTCCCTGGAACTCGCCGTTTAACTCTTCACGGGTAAGGCTATTCATATTAACATTAATGAAAACATTCTTTTCCATCAGGATATCCAGATCGTAGGTAATATAATCAGCAACTGTTGGCTCTCTTTTTTCAAGGATATAATTATATCTTAAGAACGGATCAAGATCTGAAAGATCATCATTTGATATCTTAATAGTTGTATCAAGAAACTTATAACCATTGGGATCAGTCAGGATCCTGTAAGTAAAATCGTCGGAATATATATCATATGCTAGGCTTGATATAGCAGGGAAGAATATTTTGGCGCTTTTTATCATTAGCTGGCCTGAAACCAAAAGGTTATTCAAATTGCCTTTTATCCTGATCGGCGGATCACCTATTCCGGCGAGCATTTCGCCGTAAAACCCAAATCTGTTTTGGATCGAAGTGCCGTCAAGCATATACATTTCACCGCGAGTGGTCAGGTCGATATCGTTAACGCTTAAGCCCGAAAAATTTATTTTCCCGTTTACGTCAATATGTTTTGATCTATCCCTATCGTTATACAAAGAGAAGTTTTCCACTATCAGATCTGATTTATCTGTCTTTAAAGTGGATTCAAACCTGTAATACAAACCGTTCCATGTAAAAAACAGTCTGCCTTTGGTAATATCGGCTTTTCCTGTTAGCACCGGGTCAGAAATTGTCCCGGTAGCTTTAATTTCTCCGTCAAGGAATCCCCTAACATCTGTGAAATTCGGGATCGCTTTGGAAAAGAAGTTGATCTGAAAATTAGTGGCTTTCAAGCTAAGATCAAGCGGACTTGTTATGACCGTCATATAAGATGCGCTATCGGGGACCTGTAAAGGATTATTTAGCGGTACATTCCCTGTTAACCTAAGCTTTCCCTGTCCCTGTGCATTGCTTAAGAGAACATCGGTAGAAAGATTATTATTTGCATAATCGATAAAGGCATCAACCCTGCCAACTTTGTTATTATCATACCTCAGCAGGCTTGTATTTAACTCAAGCCCAAGCTTTGGGTCGTCTAATGTACCTTTGAATGTCATTAACACTCTTCTTACATTGCCTTTAAAGAGGTTTTCATAAGTACTGTATCCTCCCTTTTTATTGTATAAAGCATTCGGATCATAAATAAGTTGCACCAAAGCCGGGATACTGATGCTGCCGGCTTCAAGATACATATTGCTTGTATCTTTGAATGAATAAGTGCCGCCAACATTCAATTTAACATAGTCACCAGAAATATTGAATTTATTAAAATTAATCTCCTGCCTGCCGGAATACGGATGATATCCAACCAGCAATGTGTCATCGTTTAGTATATCGATCCTGTTATAGCTTGCAAAAAGCTTATCAATACTCAGTGTAACTGAATCATTGTTAAGCATTATGTTTCCGTTTACATCAAGCCTTATAATAGAGTCCTGAGTAGCATTGAGTGAAAAATGCTGTATTGCATTATTCAGGTTAATGTTGGTCTTAACGCTGTCATAAACGCGGGTGCCAAGTCTAAGGGTATCAGCGCTGAATGTAATGCTTGATGTAAACGAATTAAAATCTCCCTTTGGCGCAAAAGTATAATTTCCGTAATTGTTATAATGCTTAAATTCAGCATCAGCATTTCTTAAGAGTACTACAGTATCTTTGTACGCAAATTCATCAAGGTTTACTTTTGTATAACCATTAAAGCCAAGTGAAGAATTCTTTATGCTTCCCTTAATATCCCCTTTTAAATACATGTCACTTAAGAAGAACATCTTAGAAATTGCATCGGGATCTTTTGTTTTAAG
>JAUQWT010000121.1 GCA_030835005.1 Ignavibacteria bacterium
TTTGCTTCGGTGATTGTATCGACCGATGATGTAGCCTCATCCATTATGAATATCCTTGGATTTGCCAGCACAGCTCTTGCGAATGAAATGAGCTGTTTTTCGCCCATGGAAAGCTGCTCACCGCCCTCGCCGACCTGCTCATCAAGCCTTTCGATAAATCCGCCGGCACCGACTGTCTCAAGCGAGTTAACGACTTCCATTTCGGTGGCATCACTTCTGCCGTAAAGAATATTCTCGCGGACAGTTCCCGAAAACAGGTGGGGAGTCTGCAATACAACGCCAAGCTGGCTCCTTAAGCTTTCCATCGTCATATCCTTGTAATCAATTCCGTCTATCAGCACCCTTCCGCCGGTCGGCTCATAGAACCTGCAGATAAGATTTATTATTGTTGATTTTCCGCCGCCTGTTTCACCAACAAGCGCAACAGATGTCCCTGCTTCAATTTTCAGATTAAGTCCATGCAGCACTTCCTTGCCTGTTTCATAGTGGAAGTCAACACCTTCGAATTCGATATCACCGGTTATACGTGTGTAATCTTTCGAGTCAATTGAATTCACAATTACAGGTTTAGTATCGATGAGCGAGAATATCCTCTCACCAGCAGAAATACTGTTCTGTGCCTGTGAGTAGAACCGGGATATATCAAGTATCGGCTCAAATATCATAGTTGCATATCCGAAAAATGCAGCCAGCGTACCGATGGTTATTGCTGCCGGAATAGATATCGCCATTGAGCCGCCGTAGTATATCACAAATGCTGCCGATATTGACCCGCCGAAAATAATAAGCGGCATAAATATTGCCTGGTAGTATGCGGCTTTGAATGAAGATATTCTCATCTTTTCGCTAAGCCCGGTGAAGTCATGGCTCACCCGGCTTTCCTGCACAAGGCTCTTATTTACTTCAACGCCGTTTATATGCTCGTTGAACCTTGCGGTAATTTCGCTGTTGTATTTCCTTGCTTCGCGGGAATATTTCAGTATCAGCGCTCTTAGCTTGAACGATACTATCATCAAAACGGGGATCGCCGCTGTTACAATAAGCGCCAGCTTCCAGTTGTAGTAGAACATTGATGATACACAGAAGATTATCATACCGGTTCCCCATACAGCTTCTATCATAGTCCATGAAATAAGCTCCGTAACCTTGATAGTATCGCTTGATATCCTCGAAAGCAGCCAGCCAACTGCGGATTTATCGAAGAAGGAGAACGAAAGCTCCTGCAGCTTTGTGAAAAGCTCCTGGCGGATATCAAACATTACATATTCCTGAATCCTTCCTGCGAAGTTAATGAAGCAGAACACTCCGGCGGCAAGTAAAATACCCAGACCGGCAAATACAGCGCCGTATTTCCACAGTACCGAAGTATCAATATTCACAGCACTGCCGGTTAACTTATATGATTCAACTGCAGGAACAATGAAATTATCCAGCAGGCTAAGCCAAACCAAAGGGTAGATTGCTTCTATCAGAGCTACAAGCAATACAAATCCCGTAAACCCCGCCACCCATTTGGGATAGCGAAAGCTGTATTTTAGCAGGCGTCTCAAGAACGGCCAGAGCGCCCCTTTTGTTTTAAACTGTTTATCTTTTAATTTTGACATTTTTATTTTTTTGCCTTTTTACTTTTGCCTCTTGCCTTTTATGCAACCGTATCAAATTGTTTTTTTACTTTTGCCTTTTTACTTTTTACTTCACCGATATCTTTATTTATCTCATCTTCGATCGAAACCTGGATATCATATATCTTTCGGTAGAACCCGTTATTTTCTATCAGCTCCTCGTGGGTACCCTGCTCGATAACTTTTCCTTTTTCAAGGACTATTATCCGGCTGCACTCCTGAACCGATGTTACGCGGTGTGCTATGACAATTGTAGTCTTATCCTTTGTAACATCTTTCAGAGCTCTTTGTATTTCGAACTCTGTCTCAGTATCAACAGATGAGGTTGAATCATCAAGAACAAGTATATCCGGATTCTTAAGTATTGTCCTTGCCAGCGTGACCCTTTGCTTCTGTCCCCCTGAGAGCGTTACACCTTTTTCACCAACAACAGTATCATAGCTGTTGGGGAATATATCGGTGATGATGTGATCAACATTTGCAACTTTTGCTGAATCAACTATCTCATTAATGTGTGTATCAGGATCTGAATAAGCAATATTATCCTTTATAGTTGTTGAAAACAAAAACGGCTTCTGAAGCACTACACCAATTTTGCTCCGCAGGAACGGCCTTGAAAATTCCCTGATATCCCTTCCGTCAATCCTTATCACCCCGCTTGTGGGTTCATAGAACTTCATAAGCAGGGAGATTATTGTTGATTTTCCCGCACCCGTGGGTCCAAGAAGCGCAACTTTTTCACCGGCGGTGATCTTAAAGCTTACGCCGTTAAGTACTGGATTCTCATCTTCAACATACTTGAAGTGAACGTTATCGAACTCAATGCTGCCATCAAGCTCGTTGCCCTCATTATTGTAACCTGAGTAATCCTCGGGCTTGTAATCTAAAATTGAATAGATCCTATCAATAGCAACGCGGGTCATACCCATTTCGCTTACAAGCTGTGCAAGCCTTCTCATCGGCCAGGTAACGTATGATGCATACGTAAAGAACGCAGTGTATTCACCGACAGTTATCTGATTATTAATTACGAAGTATCCACCGGCAAATAATGATATTGCAAGCTGGAGGTAGACCATAACATCACTGCTGGGCCAGTAAATTGAGTGCAGCCTTAGGAGCTTCATTCCCCAAACACGTTTTTGTTCATTCTGCCTGGTGAATTTTTCTATCTCATGGTTTTCCTTCGCAAACGCTTTCACAACGCGAATACCGGAAAGATTCTCCTGTACCATTGCGGTCAGCTTATCCTGCTCAGCTTCGTGCTTTGTCCAAATCTCCCCTTCTTTTTTGAAGAAGAAGTAAGATGCCCCTATAACTATCGGAAAGAGGCTGATAGATATGAACGCATAAGTTGGATTTACCAGGTACATCATAACAAATGCGCCGATAAATAATGCCGATAGCCTTATGGTTTCCGTTACCTGCATTGTCGCGAACTTGCGGACTGTTTCAACGTCACCTGTGCATCTCTGAATAAGTTCACCGGTTGGGGTTTTTCCGTAATACTCCATCGGCAGGTGCTGCAGGTGGCTGAAAAGCCTGTCGCGAAGTTTCTTCATCGCCTTTTCCGTTGATGCGGCTGATATCGCGCTAGAGCTCAGCATAGTTATACCTCTGAATAGCGCAATAATCAGGAAGATGATTCCAAGGTATATCAAAATCATTCCCGAGTTCTCGATCAAGAGCGCAGGAAGAATTGTGAACAGGAAGCGCGAAACAAAGTCATCGGTCGCAATCAGTGATGCGTCCTTTTTTACAAAGAGCGTTATTATCTTATCGACTGCAATTTGCAGCACTTTCGGCTCGAGCAGGCGGAATGCAATAGAAACTACAAGCAGTATTCCCGCCATTATATACTGGTACTTCCACTTTCCCAGAATCTCGAATAATTTCTTTAAACTTTTCATTTTTTATGTTCTTTTAGCCCTTTTTGCGGTTTTCACCGCACAGGGTTCATATTTAGATGCTATAGTTCACTCCAAAAAAAAACCGCAGACTTTTTAACTTGTCCGCGGTTTGCTTAAACTCTTTAATGTTATCAGGTCTTATCCTTCTAACCTCCGTTTTACGCTAACGTGCGGACGTAGTACACCCAAGTCATTGACTGTGACGGGTGCGGTGATTGACACCATATATGTAGTGATGAACTTGCTCATGTTACTTTCTGATTTTCATCCTCATAGTTTAATTAATAAAATGTCCGTTAATTAGTGTTATTACAAACTTAAGAATATTTTTGTTAAGTGTCAAGAAACCACAGAAAAAAAATTCTGTTTTTGTTGTTTATTTAATTCAATTAATAAAAATATTTACAAATTCAGTACTCCGAAAAACATCTACACACTAATCTCACCTTCAATCACTGTTACTGCATGCCCGGTTAGCATAACTCTATCACCATTTACTTTCACTCCAACGGTTCCGCCGCGTTCGGATGCCTGGTAGGCTGTAAATGAATCCTTGCCAAGGCGCTTTTGCCAGTATGGACCCAGTGCGCAGTGTGCAGAGCCGGTTACGGGATCTTCCTGGATGCCTTTTTCCGGTGCAAAAAAGCGTGAAACGAAATCATAGCCCGGCATATCAGCTTTGGCGGTAATGATGGTTCCCCACCCGGGCAGAGTAAGCATTACGTTGAAATCCGGCTTTAAATTGCGGACTGCATCTTCACTATCAACTTCAACCAGGTAATTCCATTTAGTCATTCCAACGTATTTTGGGGTTATTCCCCCGATTGCATCAATAAGCTCCTTTGGATAATTAATTTCCTTTTCAGGGATTGCAGGGAAGTTGAGTCCAATTTCGCCTTTGTAATATTCTGCAATCAGCTCACCGCTCCGCGTGTTAAAACGAACAGGCTTATCCGTACTGCATATTCCCTTTTGCCACATAATGTGTGAGCTTGCAAGTGTAGCATGGCCGCAGAGGTCAACTTCGCTTACGGGTGTCATCCAGCGCAGGCTGTAGCTTTCGGAATCTTTTTCCTTCAGCACAAATGCAGTTTCTGCGAGGTTCATCTCAAATGCAATTTTCTGCATAAGGCTGTCGGGAATAATATCTTCCAGTATACAAACAGCTGCGGGATTTCCTTCAAAAGGCTTCGATGCAAATGCGTCAACTGTATAAATGGGGAGTTTCATTATATAATTTGTTAAGTGAAACCAAAAATAGTTGGAAGTAAGCAAAAAAGGCACTCAAAAATTGAGTGCCTTTTTGAAAATAATATTATTCAATTCTATTTAAGCAGTATCATTTTTCTTGTTTCAGAAAAATGGCCGGCTGTTAATTTATAATAATACACTCCGCTGGAGTAATTTGAGCCGTCCCAATCAGCTTCATAAGTCCCGGCTTTTAAACGCTCATTAATAAGTGTTTCAACTTCTCGACTAAGAATATCGCAGACTATTAATCTTACAAACGCTTCATTTGGCATTTGGAATTTGACATTTGTA
>JAUQWT010000122.1 GCA_030835005.1 Ignavibacteria bacterium
TAAAAATAAACAGAGCTAATTCTGCAACATTATTTGGTGAAGTGATCCATAGTAATCAATTGTAATTGATTGTAAGCAGTCCTTATTATCATATTTTTTTAGTATTAAGGTAAATCAATAATTGAACAATAACAATAAAAATACTGAATTACTAGGCGAGTCGGTTCCGATAGTTGAGCTGAGGGCAATCATTAAACAGGTTGCTCCAACTGATGTTACGGTACTTATCACCGGCGAGAGCGGAGTTGGCAAAGAAGTTGTTGCCAAAGAAATTCACTTACAAAGTAAACGCAGCAATATGCCTTTTATCACAGTCAATTGCGGTGCAATACCGGAAGGCATAATTGAAAGTGAACTATTCGGTCACGTTAAAGGGTCATTCACCGGCGCAGTGGAAAGCCGCAAGGGATATTTCGAGGCGGCAAGCGGCGGGACAATTTTTCTTGATGAAATTGGCGAGCTTCCCCTGCAGGTCCAGGTCAAATTCCTTAGAGTGATCGAGAACGGTGAATACATGAAGGTTGGCGGGGCTAAAACGGAGAAAGTGAACGTTAGAATAATTGCCGCAACCAATAAAAATCTGGAACAGCTAATAGCTTCAAATTCATTCCGAGAGGATCTTTATTACCGCCTAAGATCTATTAATATTTATATTTTGCCGCTTAGAGAAAGAAAAGTTGATATAAAGATATTGTTCGATCATTTTCTGGAGCAATTTACCAGCCGTAACTCTGTTATATTTAAGGGTATTACAGATGAAGCAATGGATTTCATTATGAATTACAGCTGGCCCGGGAATATCAGGCAGCTTAAAAATTTCACCGAAAGCCTTATCACTTTATACAACGAAAAAAAGATTGAACTTGCTGATGTACTTAAACAGCTGAATATTTCCAAGCAGGAAAACTATCTTCCCGCTCAATTGAATGGATATGAACGGCAGGATGAAAGACAATTGCTTTTTGGCGCACTTTTTGAATTAAAGAAGGATATAATGGACATTAAGCACCAGCTAAATAGTATCGAAGATAACAAGCTTAGTGCAGTGCCTGAAAAGGGGTTTTTCTTAAGTGACGAAAGAATAGATAATATTTCTTTTGATGAGTTTGAACAGGAATTGCTGACTTATTATTACAATAAATACCAGGGTAACATAAACAGAATTGCTGATAAACTTAAGATCAGCAACCGCACATTGTACAGGAAGTTTAAACTTTACGGACTGAAAAATGGCAAAGCATATTAAGACATTCCTGCTGCTTTTGCTTCTGAGCGTTCCGGTATTTTTCAGTTCATGCAACTACAGTTTTAAAGGAGCATCCCCGCCGGAAGGGATTAAAACGATTTACATTCCGAATATTCGTGATGAAAGCGGCTTCGGTCTGCCTTCTCTTGGGGAGGAGTTAACAACTTTACTGAAAACTAAATTCATTAACGATAATACGCTTGAATATGCCGAAAAGACTAAAGCCGATGGCATGATAGATTGCACGGTTAGATCTGTTTCAGATGAAGCGCTGGTTGTAACCGGGGATGAAACAGTTTCAAGACGAAAAGTCACTATTACTGTTTCCGTTGACTTCACAAACTTGAAGAAACAGAAAAGTATCTGGAAAAAAGACTTCTCAAATTGGGGTGAGTATGATAGTTCAACCGGCGGTTTTTCAAAAAGGGATGAAGGCGTGAAATCTGCCCAAGATAAGATAACAGATGATATCTTGCTTGAAGTAATTTCTAATTGGTAATCGTTCAACTTCAAAAAAATAAAATATAACAGATAAAATAATACTTTGGAAAAAATAGTACTTTTTACGTATATCGGTTCTCTTATAATACTCTTCACTTTCGGCTCACATGGTTTTATAATGATCTATTATTATCTCAAACACAGGCATAAGCGGGATGACCTTACCAAGAGAATTGATTCATTCCCGCTTGTCACTATTCAGCTTCCCGTATATAATGAAATGTATGTTGTGGAAAGACTCATAAAGACTACATGTGAAATTGATTATCCGATCGAAAAGCTTGAAATTCAGGTACTGGATGATTCAACTGACGAAACGGTTGAAATAATAGACAATATTGTCAGGGAATACCAATTGCGCGGCTTTGATATTCAGCATGTTCACAGGGATGACAGAAGTGGCTATAAGGCGGGCGCACTGAAAGAGGGTCTGGTTACTGCAAAAGGTGAGTTTGTCGCAATATTTGATGCGGATTTCATCCCAAGAAGCAATTTTCTGCAGATAGTACTGCCCTTCTTTAAAGATCCCAAAATCGGTATGGTACAGACAAGATGGGAGCATCTTAACAGAGCTTACTCACTTGTCACCCAAATACAGGCCCTTGCTCTGGACGGGCATTTTGTGCTTGAGCAACAAGTAAGAAACAAAGCAGGATATTTCATCAATTTTAACGGAACCAGCGGCATCTGGCGTAAAGAGTGCATTTTTGATGCAGGCAATTGGGAGGCAGATACACTTACTGAAGACCTTGATCTATCATACCGGGCACAGCTTAAAGGCTGGAAATTCAAATATCTGACAGATTTTACGACTCCCTCTGAGGTGCCTTCAGAAATAAACTCGCTTAAATCGCAGCAGTTCCGTTGGACAAAAGGTGCCATTGAAACTGCGAAAAAAATGCTGTTCAGAGTGTGGGCTTCTAACATTTCTTTCAAGACCAAGATAATGTGCACGTTTCACTTGACAAATAATATTGTTTTCCCGTTCATACTTCTTGCGTGTTTATTGAATATGCCAATTGTACTCATCAAAAACACCGGACTGTACGACACATATTTCATGTTCATGTCCGTATTTGTGCTTGCATTCATTGCATCATTTTTGTTTTACCTGTATTCTCAAAAGGATGTTTACGACGACTGGCGTTCAAGAATTCTTTTGTTTCCGGTATTCATGGCCGGAAGCATGGGTTTTGCTATCAATAACACAAAGGCGGTGTTTGAAGGATTGATAAATAAGAAATCGGAATTTGTGAGGACGCCGAAGTACGGAATTGAAGGCGCAGGAGATAAGTGGCAGGATAAGAAATATGTCCACAAAAAGGCAATAAAATTCTCGGTTATACTTGAATCACTGGTCGCATTGTACAGTTTTGCATGTGTTGTAGTATCATTAATAACACTTCAAATCTCTGCTATCCCTTTCCAGCTTATGTTTTCTTTTGGGTTCGGACTGGTTGCATACCTTTCGATCAAGCATGTTATAGATACAAATAAAAAAGTATCGGAACAATCAGCCTGATTTATTACATTTGTAAAATTACTTTGAAAAATTGGTAGATACTGATATAATAAAATACCTGATACAAAAGCTTGAAGATAAGATCAGAGGTAATCCTTTAACACCCGAATTTGTGAAGCTTGCTAATTACTACCTGATTAACGGAAATGTAACTGAATCTGTTTCTTTGCTTCAGGCGGGTTTGCAGTTTTACCCAAATTATGTTACTGCCCAATTATTACTTGGGAAGGCATATCTTTCTAACCGGTATTTTATGGATGCAAAGATCCTGTTCGAGAAGATACTTAATGAGCATCCCGAAATGCAGATAGCCCAGAAGTATCTGGATATTGCTATTGATCTTACCAAAACGGAAGTTTCAAGGCGATACGAGGAAGATATTATCCCAAAGCTGGAATTTAAGGCGCCTGTATTCAATGATTACGACTTCAATTACAATTTGTTTCCCACATACGAAATTGAAGAACTTTCTCGTGATGGAATTGACCTAGCGGAAATTGAGGAATCAGGTGACTATGCCGAATTCAGAAAAGTATTTGAGAGCCCTCACTTTTTTCAGAAAGACAGCACCAAACCAACGTTTGAAAAGAAGCGTTTAAAGAATAAGTTTGAAGTTAAGATCATAACCGAGACTCTTGCCGATATTTTTGCAAAGCAGGGGAATTATTTTGATGCAATTGAAGCCTACACGTATTTATTAAAGATAAAGCCTGAGAGAAAAGAAGCCCTTGAAAGTAAGATAGGTGAAGTGGAAGTACAGATAAATAAACTGATTAATGATTTTTGATTTCAAGTCTCCGCCTGAAAGGGGGAGATTTAGAGGGGGTTTTAACCCGGAATACTTGGCTGCACTTTAACTACCTTTTCACCTTTTATCACAACACTGCCGGATTTAGCGCCTTTGTATTTTGATACATTTTTTCCCTCTGTATAAGCTACCGGAACACTCTTAGCATTTTTGGCTTTACTGTAAAATGCGCATATTTCTGCTGCTGTTTTGATGTAATCTTTTGGAATAACTCCATCAAACTCTTCAGGTAATTTCAATATTGTATGCGAGCCGCTTGTGCCGCGTACATGGAACCAAAGATCGTTCTGTCTCGTGTATTTAAACGAAAGCAGGTCATTAGCCTCTGAGTGTTTGCCAACCCATACTTCAAAGCCCTCACCAAGCGGGAAAATACGGAAATGTTTGAGGTTTATATCTGTATCCATCATGCAAATATAATATTAAAAAAAGGCATTCAATATTGCTATTGAATGCCTTTTGGAATTTATGAGATTGTTTTTTATGCTTCGCTTAGCGCTTCTGCTCCGCCTACGATCTCGAGTATTTCAGTCGTGATCTTCGCCTGGCGCGCCCTGTTATACGTAAGGTTGAGTGATTGAAGCAATTCATTGGCATTTGTTGTCGCCGAGTCCATTGCCGTCATTCTTGCAGCCTGTTCTGAAGCGAATGATTCAAGCAGTACACGCCATATTTGAGTATTCAAGTGCCTTGGAAGCAAGTTATCAACTATTTCAACGCTTGATGGTTCAAAAATATAATTTGATACTTTATGTTTGTGTCCTTCTTCATGCTCAAATGGCGGAATTGGAAGGAACTGCTCCTCAAGTGTGTTTGATTGTACTACAGATTTAAACTCATTATACACTATAACAACTTTATCAAACTTCTTTTGAAGATATCCGTTAATTATCTCTTTCACAACATTCTGTGCATCAGTAAATGTAAGCCTATCAAATACATTTGTTGATTTTGCATACAGATCGTAATTCCTTTTTGAAAAATAATCGTATGCTTTCTTACCGATTGGGAATATTGTCAGATCGTGGCTCTTTACGAAGTCGCCGTATTTTTCGTTGATAACATGCGTTGCAGTCTTTAGCAGGTTTGTATTAAAAGAGCCGCATAGTCCGCGGTCTGAGGCAACAACAACAACGCATATCTTCTTAATTTCCCTTTGCTTCAAAAGTTCATTATCAAAGCTTTCAATTGTGGGAATAAGATTCCGCAAAATCTCACTTATTTTCCTGGCGTAAGGCCTTGCTGCAATAACATTCTGCTGTGCCTTGCGGAACTTCACTGAAGCTATCATTTTCATAGCACGGGTGATCTTTTCAGTATTTTTAATACTGCCTATCCTGTCCCTTATTTCTCTGAGTGTTGCCATTTATTTTACTGAAACTTTAAAGTTATTGGTGAAGTCATCAAGTATCTGTTTCAGTTTAGCATTATTTTCCTGGCTTAATTCTCCTGTTGAAGCTATGGAATCAAGAACATCTTTATGCTTCAGATCCATTGTTTCAAGGAATTCCATTTCAAATCTCTTAACTTCGTTCAGCGGAATTTCATCCAGGTAACCGTTAGTTCCGGCGAAAATTATCGCAACTTGGCGCTCTACGGGGTATGGACTGTATTGACCCTGCTTTAATATCTCAACAAGCCTGGAGCCTCTAGTGAGCTGCTGGAGTGTTGCCTTATCAAGATCAGAGCCGAACTTTGTAAAGGCTTCAAGGGCCCTGTACTGTGCAAGATCCAATCGAAGCGAACCCGCAACTTTTTTCATAGCCTTGATCTGTGCTGCACTACCTACACGCGATACAGATATTCCAACGTTTATAGCAGGCCTAACACCAGAGTTAAATAAATTTGGCTCAAGGTAGATCTGGCCATCAGTAATAGATATTACGTTTGTGGGAATGTATGCGGACACATCGCCGGCCTGTGTTTCAATTATCGGCAAAGCAGTCAAGCTTCCCCCGCCTAACTCATCGCTAAGCTTTGAAGCTCTCTCAAGCAATCTTGAATGCAGGTAGAATACATCACCGGGATAAGCTTCACGTCCCGGTGGCCTTCTGAGTAACAGGGAGACTTCTCTATAAGCTGCTGCCTGTTTTGAAAGATCATCATATATACAAAGAGCATGCCTGCCTGAATCCCTGAAGAACTCGCCAAGTGTTGCACCTGAGTATGGAGCTAAGAACTGCATCGGTGCAGAATCTGATGCTGCGGCCGTAATTACAGTTGTATATTCCATTGCTCCGGTTTCTTCAAACTTTGCAACTACCGATGCTACGGTTGATTGTTTCTGTCCTATAGCCACATAAATACAATAAACACCCTGACCTTTTTGATTTATAACAGTATCTACTGCCACAGCAGTTTTTCCGGTCTGTCTATCGCCAATTATAAGCTCTCTTTGTCCGCGACCTATAGGGATCATGGAATCAATAGCCTTAATACCTGTCTGAAGCGGTTGATTTACAGGCTGACGTGCTATAACTCCAAGCGCCTTACGTTCAATAGGGGAGAATTGTGTGGTAGATATCGGCCCTTTCCCGTCAACAGGCTGGCCAAGAGGGTTAATTACTCTTCCTACCATTGCTTCGCCAACGGGCATTGATGCAACTCTGCCTGTGCGCTTAGCCTCATCGCCTTCACGAACCTGTGTAAAATCACCAAAGAGAATACATCCTACATTATCTTCTTCAAGGTTCAGCGCCATACCAAATACACCATGCGGGAACTCGATAAGCTCACTAGCCATACACTTGGTCAATCCGTAAACACGGGCAACACCATCGCCAATTTGAACAACAGTTCCGACCTCATAAATATCTATCTCTTTTTCAAATCCTGATAATTGTTTACGAAGAATCGCCGATACTTCGTCTGGTTTCACTTCAGCCATCTTATTATAATATTATATTTAATGTTTCTTAATTCAGATTAATTATTAAAACTACCCTGTGAAAATTTTTCCTTAAGCAATTCAAGCTGCCTTGAAATGCTTGCGTCAATTATCCTGTCATCTATCTTTGCAATAAAGCCGCCCCTTATGGAAGGATCAACTGTGAAAGTTGCAGTTACATTTTTCCCGGCAAAGGTTTTTAGCTTCTCGCTTAGGGCTGCCTTTTCTTTATCACTGATCTCAACTGCAGTTCTGACGGTTGCAAGAACAATATTTTGTTTTTCATTTACCAGGTTCAAATAATCTTCAATAACCTGGCTCAAAATATCAATTCTTTTCTTCTCGCATAAGAAATTTATGAATCGGTACGTAAGCTC
>JAUQWT010000123.1 GCA_030835005.1 Ignavibacteria bacterium
TCTTGTCAACATCGTTACAAAACCCGAAGTAGCAGAGCATCTTGCAAAGAATCTCAAAGGTTTTCAGATTGCATACTATTTGAAAGAAGAGTTCAAAGGCGGGAGGCCGCAGGATGCAGATGAAAAAGATATTGTGAAAGTACAATTACTCTGTTCGCGCGGGATACTTTCTGATATAATAAGCTACGTGAAAGAGCATTATGTTAAAGGGTACGGAGCGGTATGCTATTACGAGGAAGTTAATGTGCCAGTATAGAAATGGGTGAATTAAAAGCAATTGATTCTTGTGAGCTGAAATTCCCTGTGGATTACGTTTACCGCGTATTAGCAGATATTGCCGCTTATCATAAATGGTGGCCGCGTGAGATCAGCTTTGAACTGCAATACCTGGATCCCGGAATAATCGGAACAGTGATTGATGTTCATAACGGAATGTTCGTCCGGTGGAAAGCAAAGGTCAGTGCCTTCAGGACCAATAGGCTGCTTGCAATAGATTATATTGAGGGTGACTGGATAGGAAACACATACTGGAGGTTTGAAGACAGCGGCGGAATTACAAAGCTTTCGCTTGAAATAGATCTTGATATTAACCGCTCATGGCTAAAGATCATATCCGCTTTTTTCAATTTCTCAAAGTTTCATTCCAAACAAATAAAGAGAGTTTTTGCAAACCTTGAAAAATACCTCGCCGAAAACGAAAACACTTATTTAAAGGGTATCAGGATTGCAGAGCTGGATCATCTGGTGCTGACGGTTAATGATATTGAAAAGACATGTGATTTTTACCGCAGCGTACTTGGAATGGAAGTCATAACATTTGACGAAGGAAGAAAAGCCCTCAAGTTCGGCGGGCGGAAAATAAACCTGCACCAGGCCGGGAGAGTGTATGATCCCATAGCCAAGAACCCGATTCAGGGGAGCGCAGACATCTGTTTTATCACACACTTAAAAGCAGATGATGTTATCAGGGAATTAAGGTCAAAAAACGTGGAAATAGAGCTTGGTCCCGTTGAAAGAACAGGCGCCGAAGGAAAGGTCAATTCTGTCTACATCCGCGACCCCGATGGAAACCTGATCGAGCTTGCTTCTTACAGCAAGTGATCTTCATTTGTCAACCGGCGGAATTCAGAGTTTAATATATGAGAAAAATAAATTATTTCTATTTCAATATGCGGAATCTACTTATTTTGATACTGTTCTTCTTTGCTGCACCTGATCAGTTAATATCACAGGATGCTTTGAAGTATATGAGAGCAGGCGACTCGCTTTATTACTTAAAAGAATATGACAAGTCGATAGTCCAATATGAAGATGCGCTGAAGCTTGATGCAGGGAACACCACTACATTGTATAATGCTGCATGCGTATATTCTCTTATGAACAATCCGGACAGTGCATTTGCGAAGCTTGATGCTGTTACGGCACTTGGATATGACAATCTGAAGTGGATGACCTCAGATACAGACCTGGACTCACTTAAAAGCGATAAACGCTGGGCAGCTGTGCTGGAAAGAGTTGGGAATAATCTCAACAGGCGCAGAGATATAGCAAATATGAAAGTTGTTACTTCCGATATTGATAATTTCTGGGATATGTATGATAAGTATAAAGCATCAGGCAGCATAGATGATATCCAGAAGTATTATTTTGGCAAACAGAGTTCAGGATTAAAAGCATTGACGCAAATACGGAATGTGAATCCCGCGGCGATGGAGAAAGTATTGAGCTATTTTCCCAGGTACCTGAACTCGATAAGGGCAAACACACTCAAAGTAAGCAGCGTGCAGGAAAAACTCAAGAAATATTTCCTGAAGCTGAAAGAAATATATCCGGAAGTAATTTTCCCTGACATATATTTTGTAATGGGCTGCTTTAATACGGGCGGAACGGTTCTGAACAGAATGCTTTTGATCGGCTCGGAAATGCAATGCGCAGATAAGAAAACCAATAAAACCGAGCTTACTACCTGGCTTAAAGGCAATATAGGTGACTTTAAGAATATTGAGTTCATTGTTATGCATGAATCGATACATACACTGCAGTCTGCACGGGCTTCAAAGTTGCTGGACGCTGTAATTATTGAAGGTTCATGTGATTTTATAGCTTCGCTTGTTACGGGAAAGAAGCTTAGCAATCCCCATTACGTATATGGCGAAGAGAACGAAGAGAAACTTTGGCAGGAGCTGAAAAAAGAGAAAGATGAACTAAGTTATACCAACTGGCTGTACCAGGGAGACAAATCCAAAGAAAGACCAGCAGATCTGGGTTACTTCATGGGTTACAGGATAAGCGAGGCGTACTACAATAACGCTGCCGATAAGAGACAGGCTATTAAAGATATAATTGAAGTGAAAAATTTCGATGATTTCCTTCAAAAAAGCGGGTATGAAAAGAAGTTTGAGTAAGGAAAATTAACTTCCGGAATTTTAATTAAACCGCACCCCCTCAGTGCCGAAAAACCGGCAAGGGAATCCTTACTTCAGCGGACCCTTGGGATCGATTATTGATGCAAGCTCCTGTTTGGTAAGCGTAATATCAATAGGTCCTGCAACGTACGGCGCAATTTCATATGTATTATAAAAGAAAGTCAGCCCTCCTTCTTTTTCAACCGTAAAGTTGTAGTTGAATTCTATTTTGTTCTCGAACAAATCGCCTTTTTCCTGCAGGTTATCACCCGGCTTAAGCCCCCTTAGTTCCCGGTACTTTGCATCGATCATCCTATTCAACGGTGCTTCAAAACCTTTAACAAAAACATCTTTAAGCGAAACGGTATCACCTGTTTCTTTGCTTATATTAAAAAACTCTGCATAACTGTTCGGATGCGCGCCGCCCATGTATGAATTGTTGGAAGCTTCAATGCAGATCAGTGACGGAGTTTCATTTGCGGCTCTTATGAAGTATTCAAAATACCAGTACTGATTGTAGCCGGGCTCCTGCTTCCTGAAATCCGAATATGATACAATGAACGAATCCGCGGCGGCCTGTATGCTGGAGTATGTTGTATCTCCAAAAGAAATACCACTAAGTATTTGCTTCATCAAAAAAGAATTCAGCTTATCCTTTAATTTTCCTTCAACTGCCTCTATATAATTTACTTCAAAGTATGTACAGGTATCCGAGGGACTGCAATTATTGTACCCTTTGAAGAATTTTTTCTCGGCAAATTTCAACGGACCATTGCCCGTTGTAACGGATTTAGTATCGGATATAACTTGTTTCGAGTCCGAAGTTGAACCCTGCTTTTTACCGCAGGAAAACAGGAAAGCAGAAATCAATAATATTATTAATGTAGTTTTCAATTTTTGGTATCAGATATTAATGCAAATATAGCAACAGTAATCCAAATGCACAGTGATAAATCTTCAATACAGCGGTTAATCTTTTTAATTCTATTGTATAGAAATATGGAGGTCAAACCGGATATTTGCCGTCAGATCTTAGTTCCGAGTATGCTGCAGAACAAACCCAGAGGGACTTCGCGCCCGCATTACGCAGTACCTTAGCACACTCCAGAATAGTTGCTCCGGTTGTGATAACATCATCAACTATGATGATATTCTTTCCTGCAAGCGCTGCAGCGCGTCTCTGATTAACAGTGAACGCATCCATAACATTCTCCCTGCGTTCCTGTTTGTTAAGCTTTGTTTGAGTTGGAGTAAACCTTGTACGGATGACGGCATCGTTTAAAACTTCAGAGCCGGTTATGCCGGAAACGCCGCGCGCAATATATTCACTTTGGTTGTAAGTGCGGTCGCGGAATTTTGCTTTGTGAAGCGGGACAGGTATGACATGATGAAAATTCATTTCGTTCAGTGCAGCAATTCTTTTG
>JAUQWT010000124.1 GCA_030835005.1 Ignavibacteria bacterium
TTACTCAATTCAGCCTTAAGTTCACTAAACTTTTTTGAATTTTCCTCTTCAAGTTCTTTGTATCTGGCAGATTCCTTTTCAAGCAAATCGACCTTTTCCATGAGGCCCGAATGTTCTTTTTTTGTTATAGTGATCTTTCCCCCGGTGTCACTTCCGGCACCTGAACCGGATCCCTCAGCCTCATTGAACAGTATCGTTATGGGTTTGAATTTCATATCCTTTTGTTTCCCTCCTTTCCTTGTTTATTGTTTGACTTCCGTTTTCTTAAATGAATCTCTGCGATTTGTTCTGGCTTTGATCCGTTCAATTGCTTCTTTTTCACTTATCTCAAGCTCTTCCATAGCAATATCTATTTCGTCCTTAAACCCGTATTCCAATGCCATATCATATCGTTTCTTCTTCTCATCTGTTGATTCAAATATCCTGGAATCATCAAATCGTATATCAAAAGTCCCATTGCTATCCAGTTTGGCTGCAGGATTGTAATAATTCCAAACTACTCTTATAATATTCAGCAAGTGTATCATAAAATGATACAGGGTTGATTTGTATTCTTCGCGTTTTTCATAAAGCTCCAGTTCATCCATAACTTTTGCTGCGCCCGATTCTGCTTTGAGTTCTGTAGATGATGAGCCGGAACTTATGCCTTCGCTGTTCAACACAAGCTTGTTATGCCAGTCAATATTATCCCTTACTGAAGTGTAATCAACATTTGCCGTAATGCTTTCAATTTTCGGCTCTTTATCATCATCCTTAACATTATTGATCTGTTTGAAATCACCTGCCTTAAATGATTCACCTTTGGTAAAATTGGTATTTATGCCCAGGTAGATCTGGTGGAGAGTCTTAAGCTCTGTCTCATTAAGATCGGTTAGTCTTATATCAAGGTTTTTCTGATGCAGGAATATATTCCAGTTGGGCTCTCCGTAGTAATTATCGCCTTCCTCTATCCTGAGCGGTGCAAATGGAAGAGCATATTCTTTTTTTGCGGCATGTGAATATGGATTGACCATATCTTTGTTATTCGGTGGTGGAATCTTCTCACCGTTCATCAAGTTGTAATGTTCATTACTGCTCCAGTATGACCAGTATACTTCTCCCCCAGCACCCGCTTTTCTTACGGCTATTTTGGTCTTCTTCAGGTAATCTGGCCCGGTTTCCGCTATGTAGTTGTTGGGAGTCAGAATATCAATTCGCATCTCAGCAGACTCCATATCCCATACAATATGTGCTTCAACTATATTGAAGAATACCGCTTTGGAAAATGCTTCTTTCACTTTCTGTATGAATTTGATGCTGCTTAAAAGCGAACTCATGCGCCCATCGGGTGAACCATCTTTTTTTATAAGGGATATCACCGGATCTTTCAGAAAAATGCCGCTGGTTATTCTGCTGATGATTTTCCTGATAACATTCACATGCCTGAATTTTATGTTCTTGAGCGTCTCTTCGGAGAAGGGATTGTTCAGAGTTGCTTCCCTCAGATACGAACAAATGCTTTCGTAATCATTATTGTAGAATGCCGCAAATTCCTGGTATATGTTCAGCCTGTTTGATTCGCTTTTCTTCAAGGCATTCACAAAAGCTTTGTTCAGTTCTTCGTAAATATTTCCCGTTAATAACATAGTATTTGTTGTAGTTAAAATTTCTAAGTTAAGAGACTCTCTGTATCTGCTTATACAATTCGTAATTCCTGATTCACATTTAGACCGTTCTGAACGATTGCGTTTCCTGTTTTCCTCTTATCGAAAATTCATATTCATTGTAATAATCCACTGCTCGGCACAGGTGTGTTCTAAGAGGGTCTCTGTCATCCAGCTCTCTGCCATTGTCTTTCCAGGAACAGTATTCCCAGTCTTTTACAAGATCTCGGCAGTTTTCAGGATCAACATACTGCCTGATTTCGCCTTTAGCATTACGCAGCTGTGCATTGGTTGCCCCAATAGAATCCCTGATCGAAAGGCATGGCCTGGTTCTTAACGAAATTGCCGCTTTATTGTGGAAGTAATTCTGTATTATCTCCCAATCATTCTGGCTTGAGTTCGATGTGTGCTTTTTTCCGGCATAATCTCCGTAGAATATTATTTCACGCGGGTAGCCAAACGAAAACCGTCTGAAATAATCTTCATCAAGTATTTCGCACATCTTCAGAGTATTTGTGTACTGAAAGCTTAGTGATTTGTGCCAGTATGTTATTTCCTGATTGCCGCCAGCTGATCTCTGGCCTATAACCCAGCTCATCGGTTTCTCTCCGGCATTGAAGTCACATGCAACAATGAATGGAATTCCGGACAAAATTTCTTTTTTCTTATTGTTCTTTTCGGTGTATGCATAGTATGGTCTCTGGCTTCCTGTTTCAAATGATGCTTTGTACTCCCTCTCATAATCAGGTTTAGCCAGGTTGGTTTTTGCCTCTGCGATCTGCTCTTTGGTCAAAATATCTTCGCTTGTCCAGTGGTATGAACTCCAGCCTTTTAATCCTTGTTTTCCTCTTATATATTCATCGAAAAAGTGATTCTTGCCAAGCGGCCTTCCTTCCTTTATGCACCAGCCTCGTGTATCGTTTATCATTGGTTCAATCGATTCATTATAAAGTCCTGGGTCACAATCCTGGTATTCTGTTATTACTATGCCATGCATTAACTGTCCCTGAACCCGTTTGAATTCCTTAAGCCCTATTACCCTGAGAACCTGGCCGCCGGCAAATACAATTTTCATTTCTACTTCCCGGATCTTTTTGACTGAAAAAGGGGGAGAGAGTTTCTTCAGATCATCCCAGAATATCTCTTTTGCCTGCATTATTGTAGGCGCGCCGGCATAATATACTTTTCCGGTATTCAGCCTGTCATTCATGCATTCATTGATCAGCAGCCTTTTTGCAAACCTTTCCGTCTTGTATGACCGCCTTCCTGCAGCAACTATCATATTCCTGTATTTCTTCTTCAGGAAATCATCGATCAGCAGTTTTTGTATGCTGTGGGATCGGGCTTTTGGGTTTATTTTGAACCATCTTGATGTTAAATCTGTACGTTCTCTTATTGCCATTTACATGTTTTCTTCTGTTTCCTGTGCAGCTATTCTCTTAAGCCTTATGATCTCCTGGTTTGCAAGCTCGCTTCCAGCAGTCGGGTTCTTGCTCCATCTTGTTGATCTTCTGTTTATCAGCCATGCCATTGCAGATGAGGCATCGGGAGGGACAAATTTCTTTACTTTCTTGATCTCCTTTAACTTCACTGATCCTTTTGCAGCTTCTTTATCTGTCTCAGGGATATATACATGATACTCTTCAACAGTCTCATAACCCACGGCCCGCTTTAAAAGAGCTTCTTCAACTGCCAGGTCTGCTTCAATTGCGGCATTCTTCAGTATTTTTGCCAGTTCATCTGATTTGACGGAATACTCCTTAAACAACTTTTCTTCAATCCCAAGGTATTTGCATATTTCCTCAGGGGAGTATCCATGCTTTGCGAACCTCTCAATTTGAGGAAGGTTATCTTTGATTATCTTAAATTTGCCTGTTTTCTTTTCCATGTAGGAGTGTTTTTTAAATGATAGTAAATTTTGAAATATAAAAGATGAAACTCAGACCCTGGTGAGCCTCGGGCGGATTCTGAAAGTGTTACGTCCCCTGGTCTTGATGAGCCGGACCTTTCTTCTGTTCAATTTGTACTTGTCGGTAGAAGTATCTATGATCTTCTCGTTATACCTCCCTTCATTTTTTACCAATTCGAAATATGGGCCTGTTTTGTGAGTATTCTGCAGCATCTTTTAAGGTGATTTTCAATTAAGCATTTTTTTTGGGTTATTGTTTGTATATTGCATATAAGCATTCAACCAACGATGCAAATATATGTGCAAATAACATATATGTCAAGTGAAAAATATGACATTGGCATATATTTTTTCATAAACCGCTGTTTATCATTAATTAGTTATGACTAAAAAAAGTAAAAAAGACCGGGCTTTAACACGTAAGATTAACGAAAAGCTGTTTCCTATGCTATCAGCAAGGGGTATTAATTCCATCTATGCTCTTGCCCACAGCATAGACGAGAATGCCGGATCACTCAGCAAGATCAAAAGGGCTCTTAGCGACTGGACAATAGACCAGCTTGATAAAATCAGCGAAATACATGGGATCTCGATTGATACTGTATTTGGCAAAGAATTTAAGAATAAGGGATTCACTTATTCTAAATCCGCCAAGGCAAGGAAAGTCCCGATTCTGGGATATGCAGAATGCGGTTCATCCTCTGTAAATTGGCCCGATAGCGCATCTAGGGTCGTTGAGCTAACTGATGTAAGCGGACTTGTCAATCCATTCATACTTGTTGCAAAGGGAGACTCTATGCGGCCTTATATCAACCCTGGCGATAAACTTCTGTGCTCAGACCACCCGCAAAAAATCAAAGATAATTCCGCCGTTGTTGCAGTATTCAAATCGATGCCTGATACTTTTGAGGCAAATGCAAAGCTCATCAGCTGGGATAGACGGAATAAATTAATTACTCTTTACAGCATAAATACTAAATACCCGCCTACAAACCATCATGAAAATGAATTTGTTAAGATCTGCAAAGTAAACAGGATTATACGTGACGTTAAATGATATATCTTAATAAATTCGGTTGCGTGGCAATTGTATTTGTGTTATTTTATTCGTTAAGTTCTTCACTAAATGCGCAGACATTATTTGGTCTGAATATTGATGACCCAAACAATATAAATGGATACCAGTATAATTCTTCCAATGATGCGATCGGTTCTGAAACTTATCTGAAAAATGATCCCGGTATATTCGATCAGGTCCTTCTGATAAAAGGTCTGGGATTTGTTTGTACCATAAATTACCCCACTTTGAACAGATTTAACCACATCTATTCACAACTTTCAGTATTATTCGGTTTTGAAAATGACATGCTCGACTCGATCCCTGGTGCGTCTAAAAACGCAGATATTAGCGAAAAAGTTTTTCTGGTCAAAGAAGGAAAAGGGGAGATCCTGAGATATTGGTATGAAGAAAAATTCAATATTAAACTTGTTTACAACAAGGAAAATTTCAAATTGTATTTTTCGTATTTTTAGTCAGTTTTTGAGCTGATTTTAAGCATTTTTCACAGTTATTTCTCAATTCTGAATGAAATTTAACATTTTTTTTGAGATTTTTATTATGTAAATTGGTTAAAATAACTACAGATATTAGTAAAAATAATTTATTATATTTACTAGTAGATAATTGTCATATAAAAATATGAAACCCCAATTTGAACATCCGGTTTGTGATGAATGCCGTTCGAGGCTCGGAAATGTATTCTGCGCTTTAACTGAAGTGCAGACTGCCGAAATGGATGCTGAGAAGAATTGCAGTGTTTACAAAAAAGGCCAGATCATTTTTAATGAAGGCAACAAACCATCGGGTGTATATTGTGTTAACAAAGGAAAGATAAAGATCTACCAGACAGGTGAAGAAGGCAAAGAACAAATATTGCGCCTGGCAAAAGAAGGCGACGTTCTTGGGTACAGATCACTCATAAGCGGAGATGTTTATTCAGGTACTGCAGCAGTGATGGAAGACGCAACAGTTTGCTTCATTCCTAAAAGAACTTTTTTTGATTTCCTCCATTCAAATTCTGACTTGTCTTCAAAGATGATGGAACTCTTGTCTCATGACCTTAAGGAAGCCGAAAGCAGGCTTACCGGACTTGCTCAGAAACCGGTAAGAGAAAGAATGGCTGAGGCACTTTTAATGCTTCATGAATTTTACGGCACCGATAACGATGGATCGATAAACGCTACTATTTCACGGGAAGATATTGCCAATATAGTTGGTACTGCAACCGAAACTACGATCAGGATACTTTCTGATTTCAAGAGCGAAAAACTTATTGATCTGGTTGGAAAGAAGATAAAAGTGAATAATCACCCCGGACTTCTGAAGACCGCACACGTTTTTGATTAAATCGTTTCTTGTTTCTAAATTCAGCCCCTTAAATAATAATTAAGTTCAAATTTCTGGGCTAACAAGCGTTAGCTACAATTATCATGTTTTTCTATGATTGAAATCATTGCAAAATGCATTGCAGAACAGCTACTTTTGTATTGAATTTCGAAGACTATAAACTATGAACAGAAATACAGGATTAGAAGAAATAATTAAGAATCACATTGAGCTTGCTCATTTTACCTTCCACAAGAATGATCATTTATTTAAGGAGAATGACCCTCCTTCCGGCATTTACCTGATAAACTCAGGGAGTGTAAAGATATACAAACATGAGCCTGATGACCAGGAAAGGATCCTTCATCTTGCTACAGAAGGTGAGATTCTTGGGCTGCATTCTGTTGTGAACGGGCATATCTACACAAATTCTGCCGCAGCAATATCGGAAACAGAAGTTTCATTTATTAGCGCGAAGGATTTTATGGACCTCGTTAACTCAAACAATACTTATAAGTTGTTAGTAATGAAAAGCCTCTGTTCCCGGATAGATTCCATGGAAGATCACATTGTAAGAATTAGCGAAAAAATGTCAGATGAACGTTTTGCAGATACTCTTCTCATGCTTGTTGATAAGTATGGCATTAACAAGTCAAAAGAACTTAATGTCAGGCTTTCAATTGATGAACTTGCAAGCTATACTTGTACTTCAAAGAGCTACATGAAAAAGATCATAACTGAGTTTGCTCATAGGGGAATGATAACTTTCTCTTCCGGTATTATAAAAATTCTGAATTTAGGTCAGATAAAGAATACGGCAATTGTTCAGACACCGGTTTCCGTAAACTGACGAAAATGCAGTTCTTTTCCCTTTTGATCCTATAACTCTTTTTATAAGTTATACATAGTTAATTTGACTATTGTTTTATATTTTAGTTCTGAACCTTGAGGTTCTTTATTTTGTTTTCATTTTAGAAGGAGTTAGCAGGTGGTAATAAAAAAAAGAAGTTTTACTGAAGAAGAAGCGAAATGGATAGGCGGTCAGCTGGGTATGGATTGGGGAAAATATAACCTGGATCAGTTCAGAATGGGGTTGGAAGTTGAGCTTGAGCATGGCCTGGTGAATCCGGTCACCAATGTAACAGGCGATGACCTCACTATGACGGCAAAAATAGCATTAGCTCACTTGAACGAGATACCTGATTACTATACACGGCTTAAGAAAATGGAAATAGAAGCTGAAAATGAAACAAAAAGTCTATAAATTAGATTTTATACTTTAAAATATTCATATAGAAAATTCCTGATTCTAAATAAATCGCAGAAGTATGAAGAAAATTTTGGTGCCAACTGATTTTTCGGAATGTTCAATACAGGGGCTGGAATTTGCAGCAAATTTGGCAAGAAAATTAAGGGGAGAAATTCACTTGTTCAATGCCGCTGAGACCTCTAATTATTTGTACTCACAAGACCAGTTTGCAGTTGCACCCCCGGCAGCAATATTAATGGAAGGCATTCATGAGAATCTTAGGAAAGCTTCAGAAGAAAGACTGGCGTCCCTTAAGAAAAGAAGTTTTCTTAAAGGAATGAAAGTGGTTTCAGTTTGTGATGTAACTGCAAATATACATTCAAGCATACTCGATTATTCAGACAGGATCAAACCTGTTTATGTTGTAATGGGTTCAAGAGGTTCCAGCAATATTAAGAAAATACTCCTGGGAAGCACTGCAGAGCGTGTCGTAAGGTTTTCACCCCGTCCTGTTATTGTTATCCCGGGTAAAGTCTCAAAGCCAGATCTTAGATCAGTAATTTTTGCTTCTGATTTCAGCAGAGAAGCCTACGGGATTTTTCCGGTTGTGAAAGAGTTTGCTTCAGTTTTCAAAGCCAAAATAACTCTGCTCAAGGTCAATACTATGGACCAGTTTAGCCGTTCTATGGATGATACTGAGGAGATGAATTCTTTTAACAGGGCATTTGGAGGGAAATACGAGACAGTTATTTATAATGATTATATGAAGGAAGAAGGTATTCTGAATTATTTAAAGGAGTCCGGTTCGGATCTGGTTGCAATAGGCACCCATGGAAAAAGAGGTTTGAGGCGTTTCTTCTCTGAAGATGTTTCTGCAGGAATTGTTCGGCTTGCGCTAAAACCAATACTTATTGTAAACCTGAAAAAGTATAAGAGAAAATCTGATATACGCAGTTGAATATAGTTAACATTATTTTTAGTTTGTAATGGCAGCCAGCAGATCCTGGATTTAGCTGGATCAAATAACGTAAAAGTTGACATTTTGAGATCTTGTTTATTCAGAATTCTGGAAGCTCATTTGCCGCACAAGTATTCCAATATCCCGAATCTTTCCAGCATTCGGGATTTCTTGTATATGATATATATCATATTAACAATTGAGCAACATCATAGGAATGAGTGCCGTTTAAATGCTATTTTTGAATAGAAATCCTGAGAGAGACTGCGAAACATGGCGAAAAACCTGGATTCGGGTCTTTGCGGAAATGACTCAGATGTTCTGTTTTTTACCGGTAGGTGCGGAATTCACCCTTAAGGTTTTGCAGATCCTTCAGGAAGGCATCTTGTTCATACAGGATAAAGCAAAATATGTCAATACTAATCACAGACGATTGTATCAATTGCAGCGCATGCGAAGCTGAGTGCCCTAAGAATGCAGTATATCCAAACCTAAGGAGTACAAAACCGGAAAGTATATTTATTAACAATAAGTTTTTGCGGGATGGTTTTGTTTCTTACGAGCATTATTATATAAATCCGGCGTTGTGCAATGAATGCCGGGGAATCTATGAATCGCCAAGGTGCAACGAAGTCTGTCCTGTTTCCTGCTGCTTAAGCGAAGATGAATTTTATTTTGAAAGCAGAAGCGGGGTAAGAGTAAAAACCAGTCCGGTAACAATTACAAAAATCAGCCTGAATTAATATGGAAAATCCGGAAAGAAATAATTCTGAAACTGAAATTGAAATTGATAGTGATATTATGTTAACATCCGGCGGCGTATATAAAAGTATAATCGATAAAACAAACTTGATCGATGACCTTTACTGGGAGATTGAAAAAGAAGGTGTAAACCATTACGTTATTATCAGCGCTACTGAGTTGATTGAATCACTTAAGCTTGAACTGACAGGTCTTTTCACAAGAGAAGATGAAATTATCTACCCCGAACTTGAACTTGTTCTGCCGGGGCAGAGTTCAGTAAAAGCAATAAGGAATGAGAACAAGAGTATTCTATCTTTGTTCGGCTCAATAATTGCTCTTCTTAATAAGAAAGATGATCTGAAGAAAGATAAAGACCTGCTTCAGGCGGAAATGATCTCAGCGGCTGATTTGATTCAAAGAAATGTTCATAAAAAAGAAAACATAATTTTCCGTGAGCTGATGGCACTTTTGCCGGGCGAAAAACTGGATTTCGTTCTGAAGAGATTCAGCAATAAAGTTTGAATTGTGGCTTAATACATGTTGTGATGCCTTCTTGTGATTTCGTTTTAATGAAGAAAATGCTCTTCATATAAAAAGGAGTTAAGGGTAATGGGTACAACAATCACAATGGGTTTACTTCCTTCGAGTTTTACAAACGAGTTAAAGCTCCCTTACAGAAAAAATCTTGAAAAAGGTCTGGTTTTTGCGATTATTCTTCATATACTAGCGGTGGCAGTTTATGGCGGAATTTATTATTACAACAGCTATTTGAAAGAGCAGGAAAGCAAGAATATACAGCAAAGGGTGATTAACGTCACATTAACAGATCTGGAACCGCCTCCATCGCTTACTGAAGAAGAAGAAATGCCGCCGCCAAAGATCGAAGAATTAACGCAGCCTACTAAAGACCTGGAGGCACTGACACCACAGCCGGTTGCCAGAGAGAAGGCAGACGTGCAGACAATAAAAACCCAGGAACAGCTGGAGAATATTAAGACACCAGTTTCAAGCACCGGCGATACAGGTACTTTTTCCTATTCAGGACCGGTTAAGATTGAAGAAAAAAGAATTGAGGAAAAGATAATAAAGAAAGAAAACGTAACAGATGAAAAAGAAAAAACTGTATATCAATCTTTTGAAGTTGAAAAAGCTCCTGACTGTGTAAACCTTGAACAGATCCGCGGTTCAATGGTTTACCCGCCAATGGCAATTGAGGCACAAATTGAAGGCAAAGTTACAGTTAAGGTTCTTGTAAATACTGATGGAAGCGTTATTAAGGTTGGTTCAGTCAGCGGTCCGGATATCTTCAGAGATGAAGTTACACAGAAATCCATGCAGCTTCAGTTTACTCCGGGACTCCAAAACGGAAAACCCGTAAAGGTCTGGGTATCTGTACCGTTCCATTTCAGATTAAAGAACTGATTAATCTA
>JAUQWT010000125.1 GCA_030835005.1 Ignavibacteria bacterium
ATATCATATAATCGCCCAAGGTAGCATTTTACGTTTCGGAAATCAATTAATTCGGTTACTGCAAATGCGTCTCTTACCCTTCCTCCAGCCGCTTTTACTTTTACTGAAAGTTTGCCAAATGAGCCTTCGCTGGTAAAATCCCTAACAGCTTTTCTGCTGTGGCTTTTCTTCACCCAAATATCAAGGTCAAGCGGCGATCTGCCAACAACATCTCTCCGGCTTAAACCGAAGAATTCTGTAAAGCATTTATTTACTTCAATATATTTTCCGGTAGCTGCTGAAATAATGGATGCCGGAAGAGGTTCGGAATTGAAAGCCTTTAAGAACTTCTTTTCGGAAACTGAATTTCGGGCAGAAGGGATTTTTCGTCTGGCGTATTTCGGGCTTTTTGTTTTGAAAACTTTTCTCCGGTTTTTGTTGATCAATGCACTGTAAACCAGGTTAGATTAATTCCAAAGGCTTTTGCTTTTGGTCTTCACATAAGGAACAATTTCTCAGCCATGATATTCTGATAACTTAAAACTTCTTTTTGAACAGGTTACTTACATCCAGACTGTAAACTATTATGTTTTCAGTCTATTCTAATATAGCAATCTGCCATTTATTTTCAAATAATCAAAATGACTACAAACTAACTTCTTTATTTTATTGATAGATAGATAATTAATGGTTAATTTGCAGCATGGATAAGATAATTATTGGTGCAGATCACAGAGGTTTTAACCTGAAGGAAAATCTGAAAAAAACACTTGGCAATAGCTTTAGTGTAATTGATGTCGGGACAAACTCAGATAAGCCTGTTGACTACCCGGATATTGCGGAGTTAATTGCCGCCAAAATACAGTCCGGAGAGGCAAACAAAGGTGTTCTGCTTTGCGGCAGCGGAGTTGGCGCATGTGTCGCGGCCAATAAATTCAAAGGCATTCGTGCCGCAATATGCCATGATACATTTTCCGCGCACCAGGGCGTTGAAGATGACGATATGAATGTTATTTGCCTTGGCGGCGGGATCGTTGGGCCTTCTTTGGCGGAAGAGATAATTAACACTTTTCTGAACGCAAAATTCAAACCCGAAGAAAGATACATCAGAAGATTAGAAAAAATAAAGAGAATAGAGGATAAGAATCTGTAATGCTTTATTTAATTTGATCACTGTTTCGCAATATCGTAATCTTTCTATTTAATTGTTTAATCATATCACTATTTGTTTCTTAACGCTCATTGCCCTGTCAAGAATTTCAAGATAAGACCGCTTTGATATTTCTATTGCACCAAACTGCTCAAAGTGATTTGTCATCATTTGAATATCAAGCAGAATGAAATTGTTCCGTTTAAGTATTTCGTAGAGCTTTACTACGCATACTTTTGATGCGTTGTTTACGGTACGGAACATCGATTCGCCAAAGAAAGCTCCCTTGTATGCAACGCCGTACAGTCCGCCGGCAAGCGCTCCGGTTTCTTTATCCCATGCCTCGATACTGTGCGCAAAACCTCTTGTATACAGATCTTTAAATGCACTTATGATGAGATCATTTATCCATGTTGTATCTCTGGCAGCACAATTATTGATTACCTCATCAAAAGCCATATCAACTGTTACCTTGAATTTTTCTTTCTTCAATACCTGCCTTAGTGAACGTGAAATTCTCATTTCACTGCCCGGCTGTTCAATAGGCATAATTGCACGCGGTGATGCTTCATACCACGCGATAGAGCCGTCTTCCTCGCCCATTGGGAAAATTCCCATAGAATAGCCGTTTAAAACCTGGTGCCATTCTAAAGTGCGGTATTTGTATTGCTGTGGTTTCAACTTTCGGCTGGGAAAGAGAAATTTAGATTTACAGTTCTGCTTTTAAGCATTTACTTCTATTGATGTTCTAAGCGCTATTTCCTCAAGTACTGACTGTGCTTTCAAGCACTCGCCAAGCTCTCCCGAAAGTACTGCTGCGCGGCCTTTATTGTGTACTTCCATCGTAATAGATTCGGCTTTATCATAACCGCATCCCGCTGCAAGCATTACCTGGTTAATGACCTCATCAAAATCATGATGCGAATCATTATAAAGGATCAATGTGAAACCATGGCTCGTTGTATCAATATCGATGGCTTCAGGCGATAATATTTCTTCTGTACTCGGCATTTATTATTTAATTAATCAAACTGCAAAAGTCTTTGCTGTGTTAAGTTCATCTACAGACTCTTGTATTCCCAATTCACCTGTAACGTGCAATCGGCAATCCAAAATCATCAGAAATTCCATTCTTCGCTCTCATAATCATATGACGATCTGGAGCCCTTTTGGGTTGCCTTGTTGTTGTATAACATAGCTCCAACCATATCTTTATATGAAACCCCTTCGTCCATTTCGTCTTTGGCAATTTTGGAATTATTGTGCAATCCTTCAAGCATAAACTCCATCATGGAAGCCAGCTCATAATCGTTCTCCACTGTTTTTATGAATTTCTTCACCGTTTTTTCAAGACCATCAACACGCTTCAAATTACTAAAATACTCCTTAAAGCTCATATCATCATTCAGTTCAAGATAATTGCCTGATTCAAACCATTTTATTATCTCGGCATACACTTCAGTACCTGATTGATTCTCTTCGATAGCCACTCCCTGCAATCCGGGAGGCCGTTTTGATTTCTTTTGCAGCGGGTCAGGGAAATACTTCCTGAAGACTTCGCGAACACTCTTGCCTATCAATGCCTTACTTACTTTCACCGGGCCTTCCTGTTCGCCTTCAAAAACAAGCTCGATCTTGCCCGTCATTCCGGGCAGCGCAGCGTTCACATCGGTAATTCTTGGAAAAATTATATTTTCACCATTTATAATTGAGCGGCGCTCTGCATTGCTTATCAGATTTTCCATTGCGGATATTGTCAGCCTTGCGCTTACACCTGATTTTTGCTCAACAAATTCGCTCCGTCTGGCCTCGTGAGCAGCCAATTCAATGATCTCTTTCATATAATAAGGAATAACAACTTCTTTATCATGATGGCGCCTTAACCAGCTTTGTGATTCAGTGATCTTGATCCCGTCCTCAATGCTCTTTGGATAATGTGTTAGTATCTGTGAGTCAATCCTGTCTTTAAGCGGAGTAATGATATTTCCTCTGTTGGTATAGTCTTCGGGATTGGCAGTATAAACAATAAAAACATCCAGCGGGAAGCGGATATTGAATCCTCGTATTTGTATATCTCGCTCCTGCATAATGTTTAACAGCCCCACCTGTATCCTCGGCTGAAGATCGGGCAATTCATTTATCGCAAAGATTCCGCGGTTCATTCTGGGTATTATCCCAAAATGTATAGCGCCTTCATGCGAGTAATGCAGACGCTGTGTTGCAGCTTTTATGGGATCGATATCACCGATAAGATCTGCAATTGTAACATCCGGAGTTGCAAGCTTTTCCCCGAACCGGTTATCTCTGTCGATCCATTCAATTTCAGTCTCATCGCCTTTTTGGCTGACTGTATCAACTGCAAATTTAGAAATGGGCCTGAATGGATTATCGTTTATTTCAGAGCCTTTGATTATCGGAGTATATTCGTCAAGCAGATCAACAAGCATTCTTGCCATTTTTGTTTTCGCCTGTCCTCGTAAACCAAGGAAAATAATATCATGCTTGGCAAGTATTGCATTAACAACCTGCGGTATTACTGTTTTTTCGTATCCAATTATCCCGGGGAATACTTCTTCCTTATTTTTGAGCCTTTCTACCAGATTTTTGCGTATCTCGTCTTTTACAGATAGCACCTTATATCCGCTTCTTTTTAGCTCGCCTAGTGTCTTTGGATAGTTTCCTGAGGCTGTCATATAATAAGTTCTTTCCTTTTTGTTATTTTTAAAAATTAATTAAAATAGTTGTAGAAATCAACTTCATAAATTTAACTAAACTAATTTACAGCAAGCTCATAACAGTGCTTTATATTAAACAACAATTGGGTATCCTCACCTGTTCCAAAAATGTCTGGCGCGGATTCATTGCAGAAGCCGTTAAAAAAACCGGCATATCATATCGATCTGCCGGTCTGCAAAAATAGTATTCTTTCCCCTTGAATTTGAATACTAAAAAACTATTTGTAGTAATAAATATACGTATTCAGATTTTCGATTTCCTGCTTCTTCTCTTCAGCATCTTCCTGCATCAGGTCGCGCATCGAGATCATTCCGATAAGTTTATCCCCGTCTCTCACAGGCATATGCCGGATATTTTCCTGCTGCATTATCTTAATACATTCTTCATATGAATCCCCTGCTTCCATAAGAATTACTCCTTTTGTCATGACTTCATCTATCTTGGTGCTCTCCATATCAAGCTTCTTGGCGGCGCATTTTATCATCAGGTCACGTTCGGAGAAGATCCCTTTAAGTTTGCCGTCCTTATCAAGTACAGGCACGGCACCCACATTATTCTCTGCCATATGTCTGACTACTTCGTAAACACTTATACCCGTATTTACAAAGTGCATCGGTTTATCCTGGCAAATATCGCGCAATGATTTCATTATCAAACTCCTTCCCGTGTTGTTTTGGATTTGTTTAAAATAGTAAATTATTAGCGGTAATACAACTTTATAATTTAACAAATCCCGTTTGCTAAAGGATTCACTCATTTTTTTGTGAAAAAAATTGATTATGCAGCGCAATTTTGTTAATTTTACCAAAACCAAAAAGGAAAATTTATGAATAGATCCATCTTTACCGTTTTTTTCATAATGTTTTTATACGTTTCATTTACCAAGGCAGATTGGCAGCCGCAGGTTTCGGGTACATCTGAAAATCTCTACTCGGTATATTTCATTAATCAGAATACAGGCTGGGTAGTTGGCTTTAACGGAAAAATTCTTTATACTTCCAATGGCGGCATTAACTGGAATGCACAAAGCTCAGGCACAACACAAACTTTATTTAATGTTGATTTTGTTTCAGCATCTACCGGATTCATTTGCGGCAGTCTGAATACTTCGCTCAAAACAACTAACGGGGGATTGAACTGGTCTTCGCTTGGAGTTGTTAACATGACAAGCATTAACGATATAGATTTTGCTGATGCAAATACGGGCTACGTGTGCGGTGCAGACGGTGATATTTCAAGAACTACAAACGGGGGTGCAAACTGGACAAAGTTTGATGTATCAACAACAGATTTTTTTGTGATCAAAACGCTTGCACCGCCTTTGGTTTATGTTTGCGGGATCAGTGGCACAATCTACTGGACCACGAACAGTGGAGCTAACTGGGTTCAGCAAACAACCGGTTCTAATAATTACATAAGCGCGATCGGATTTGCACCTCCGCATATCGGTTATTTTACTACACTTGGCTTAACGGAACAAGTATATAAATCCACAAATGACGGAACAAACTGGATTGAAGTAACTTCTCCGGGCAATACTGCCGGATTGAATGATCTTGCAGTAGTAACCAATACAATCGTTTACGGTGTCGGTCCTTCCGGAGTCATAAGGAGAACAACTAACGGCGGAACTTCATGGGAAACTCAGCCGTCAGGTGATAATATTACTTTCTTAAGAGGGATCTTCATGGTAGATTCCAGCCTGGGATATGTTGTAGGCAACAACGGAAGAATTTTGAAAACCGTTAATGGCGGCATTGGCATCCAGCAGATCAGTTCAAGCGTTCCAAACGGTTTCACCCTTAAGCAGAACTATCCAAATCCGTTTAATCCTGTTACTCATATAGAGTTCTCCATCCCGAAAAGCGGCAATGTGAAACTTAAAATCTATGATGTTAGCGGGAAAGTAGCCGCTGTACCGGTAAATCAGAATCTATCCATTGGCACATACAAAATTGATTTCGATGCTTCACAACTTGCCAGTGGCGTCTATTTTTACTCTATACTGTCTGGTGATTTTACCCTGACAAAACGAATGATACTGGTAAAATAATCACAAAAGTATTTTATTGCCTAAAAGAGACAGGCTAAATACCTGTCTTTTTTGGTTCATCTTAATAATTCATTTTCTTTAATCATAAAGAGTTCATCCCGGCCGGAGATTCCATGGTTCAACTACTCCTACTGTAAATTCCTTGAGATCCTCTTCAATTGCATACATTACTCCCCCTGATATTTCTTTATTTGTCAGCCAGCGCGAATTACTGCCATCTGTAATAAATCCCAATATTACTTTATGATACTCAAGGTTACGGAAAACACTGAAATTTTTGTCTCTGCCTCTGCTGTCGCTTTCGGGGTTTGAATTAGAACTTCCCAATACTTCAAAAAACCTGCACTCCGGGGACGTTTCATTGATTATTTTTGCGGCAAGCATTGGTGCAAGCGGTGCTGTGGAATGAATCCAGCTGATAGCAAGATTGATTTTTCCGGTTTTTTCTGCACACTCTAATAACTTGTCTGTCAGCTCCTTATAATTATTGTAGTCAACCTTTATGATATTCAGTTTGGCAGAGTTCTCTTCTGCATCATTAATGAGTTTATCAAAACCACCTTCACTTCGTGCCATTACCGATACATGATCAAAACTCTTAAGCAGGTGCACAACAGCCCCGCGAAGCATCCCCGTTCCGCCTAATACAAGAGCATGGCTCAATATGTTTCTTTCTGTTTATTCAAATTCCACCAGCTCAATTCTGTTGCCGAATGGATCATAAAACGAGAAACGGTCCCGTCCCGGAATTGTGATCTCTTCTTTTATCTTTACGCCTTTATCTGATAAATACTTTTTAACTGACCCAAGTTCTTCAATTACAAATGCCGGGTGTTCTTTCATGATATTTTGTTCTGCACCGGCTGGTTTATTAGGATTGATACCTAAGTGCAG
>JAUQWT010000126.1 GCA_030835005.1 Ignavibacteria bacterium
TCTTGCTGTGCCTCCTTTCACAGGCAGGTTTAAACCAATTGATAAGCTTTGGCTGTTTGATGGTGAGAATTCATACGGCCAGTGGAAGCTGAGGGTTGTTGATAACGGATTCCAGGATGGCGGCGCACTGCTAGGGTGGAGCCTCATATTCAAATACTCTAACGGACCTAATGAGGTAACTCGGGATTTCAGGCTTGTAAAAAATTATCCGAATCCGTTTAATCCGCTGACAAGGATTGTATTTAACGTAGCAAGCACTGCAAATATAAAAATTATTTTGTATGATGTGACCGGCAGGGAAGTAAAAACAATATTGAATGAAACCCGCCAGGCAGCCATGCATGATTTTGTAGATTTTGATGCATCGGGACTTGCATCTGGTGTTTATTTTTATTCCATGCTTGCAAATGATAAGTTTATAGATAGTAAAAGAATGGTTTTTGTGAAGTAATAAATAAAGAAATTTGAGGATACTTGATCCGGGACCAACGGAAGAATTTCAGATTGGTAGTACTTCATAAAGTATTCTGAATGAAAAGCTGAAAAATAAAGACCTGCCAAGATCGCCCAAAGATCTCCTATTCCATAAGAATCAGTAAATTCTGTTATTGATCTAGTTCCTTCACAGATATTGAATCCTCCCCAAAATGAGTAGTTTTGTATAGTTCTTCAGAATTAGATTTCTGTAGTTTTTTTATTCGACTACATGATGAATGTACAACCAAGACTGAAAAAAAGTTTCATTTTTTTAAAAGATTTTATATTAGGATATCATGTATGTATTGATGCGAATTAAATCATTTACTTAAAGTAATTTATTAAGTACAGTTTAATAAGGGTATTGACTTCTCATTCTTTTTCATATAGTTTTGTTGTAGTTAAAGCTACAACAACTCGTTCATGGGGAAAGAAATAGAAAAATTAGAGAAGTTGGGCTTCAGCAATTATGAAGCCAAAGTATTTCTGGCATTATATACCGGATCGGTAATGAGTGCCTCAGATATTGCCAAGGAAGCAAAGATCCCCAGGCCTTCAGTTTACGAGATCCTCCGCAGTTTCGCAAAAAAAGGTTTCTGTAACGAAATTACAACTCCTACTAAACAATTATTCGAAGTAATTTCATCAAAAGTAATTGAAGACAAGCTTGAGATCCAGATAAAATCTGATTATGAGAGCAGGCTGACCTGTCTGAAAGACTGCTTTAACGATATTAAGCCGCTGTACAGAACCAAGCAGCCCCCTGAATATAAGAGCGATGTTGAACTTATAAAAGGATTCAACCTACACAGGGAATTGAAATTTCTTGAGCTTGTGAAGAAATCAAGCAAAGGCATTATGATCATGAACCGCTTTATGGGCAACGTTTCAGAGAAGATTGATAGTGAAAGCAGGAGACTGTTTAAGCGCGGCGGCTACATAAGGTCAATATACGAGAACTCTACAGATTTTAAGCTTAAGATAAATGATAAATGGCAGGATGTTACCAAACAGGACCTGATCAAACTTTGCGAAGGTTTCGTTAAGCAGGGCGAAGATATACGCTTCTTGAATGAAGTTCCTCAGATTCTTGCAGTTTTTGACGAGAGCATTGTTTATATCAGCTTATATGACGAAAAAGTCTCAACAAGAGATTCTTCTGATGTGATTATTAAAAACAGACGTTTCGCAGCTTTTATATCAGGTTTATTCAACATTTATTGGGATAGGGCAGACTCTCTCGAGATGTTGAAAAAAGAATTAAACAATTAAAAACAAATCACAAAACATAATTTATTCTTAGGGGGATAAAATCATGAAACTAGCAACAAATTTATTTATAGCGCTGTTCTTCATTTTGGGTGTTGTAAAAGTATCACAGGCTGAAGATTTTTATGTTACCGGAAAAGTAAGGTATGCTGATAATAATGAAATAGTTACAAGCGGTGTTGTAAAATTATTCAATGGGGATGGAAATGTTGAAGCAGTGGCACCTATTAACCAGTACGGCGATTATCTCCTGGGTGTAATAAGAGTAGTGCATGCTGGTGATTTGATAGGTTTCCCGAATATAGAGCCTGAAATGGATTTTGTCCCAACCGGATATCCCGATGCAACCAACCCTGAAAACATGGTTTCACTGACTATATCTTCAAATCTAAGCAATATTGATATCTACGTTCAACGTACAGCCGGTTTAAGGCCAAACGTGCCGCTTTCTTCAGTTGAAGGAAAAGTTTTAAATAACAACATTCCTGTTAAGGACGCTATTGTTTACGCAATGCAGGGAGAGACTTATTATGGATACGGTATCAGTGATTCAAAGGGTAATGTTAAGATCAACAACTTACCTGTTGGTGAATACATTCTTGTTGCACATAAGATCGGCACTACTTCAGATTCAAAACCAGTTATAATAACTGAAAAACCGTTTGGGAATATTGTATTCAATGTAATACCTAAGACAAGTGCAATTACAAATAATACTCCTTTTACATATGGTTTATCACAGAACTATCCTAATCCTTTCAACCCCAGTACAGTCATAAGTTACAGTATCCAAACCGATGGTTTTGTTATGCTTAAAGTATATAACAGCACAGGCCAGCAGGTTGCAGAGTTAATGAATGCAAACCAGTCTGCAGGTTCTTACAGCGTTGAGTTCAATGCAGGCAATTTATCAAGCGGCATATATTACTATATGCTAAACACAAAAGGTTTTACAGATACAAAGAAAATGATTTTAATTAAATAAGTGCCATCTTTACCGTTTAGTGAATATAAGCAGCTATATTCAATAATTTGAAAAACCCTGTCTTGAAAAGCGGGACAGGGTTCTTTCATCCGAAATAAATTTTGATGAATACAATAGAGTACGAGATCCCTGAAGCAGGTGATGTTACTATAAAAATTGTGGATGTAATAGGTACACCTGTAAAAATTCTTCTCAGCCGCCACGATGTGCCAGGGAAATTTAAGTTTGCTTTTGATTCAGCATCCTTTGTAACAGGGAAATACTATTACAAGATCTATTTGACCGGTCACAACGGGGCCAACGGTTCGAAAATTGTAAATAACCTGATTAGCAGCGGACAGGTCAAATTGAACGGTCAATAATTCGTATAGGGATTTATGATTTGTTTTATGATAGAATTAAGGATTCGTAAGATCTTTCCATAACCTTATTTTCCATTTATCATCAACAGTCTGCCTTGTCAGATTCATATCAACAAAACCATAAAAATTCAATACATCATTTGGATTAAAAGTAATTGTAAGGTTAAAGCCCCGTTTCACATCAACAGCAAGGCTGTCGCCTTCCTGAAACACGATATTGTTCCATATAAGCCTTAAATCC
>JAUQWT010000127.1 GCA_030835005.1 Ignavibacteria bacterium
AGGAATACCGTCTATTTTTATAAGAGTGTCTCCGGGCTGAATACCCGAATTCTGAGAAGGATGGTCATCAGATACGCGAGTAATCAGGAAATAATCAGGGTCTTCGGATTCATTTTGATACCTAATGCCGGTTGAACCATCTCTGTTAATATTTAAAACTGCAGTGAAACCCTGAATGGCCGCCATCAGTGCAAACAGGACAAGGAATATCCCAAGGAATCTAACGAAATACGAAATGATGAGTTTTGATGTTTTTACCTGCTGCATATTATACAAAACAAGTGTTAATATTGCATTTTTTCAAGTGTAAATATTGGTGTATTAGTAATTATTGAGAGAGTCATAAGTGGAATGAAAATTTACAATTACAATACGGGTTTTTGATAATAATCATGCTTAATGTTTTGAAAAGTTACTCAAAACCAACCAATACTATAATTTCGCGAAACAGCAACTTTAAACTTGCTTTTAACGAAAAAAATTAATTATTTTGGAAATTCTATTAAAAAATTTATCTTCAATGATTAATGTCAAAGGCACTTCTGCTTTTTGTATTAATTTTTGCAGTTGATGTATTCTCTCAAAGAATTCTTTTTCAGTCAGACCTGGAAAGTATTCCGCTTGTCTATCCTGATAGCCTGCCCGCAGGCTGGAGAAAACTTGATGTTGATCAGAATAACCCGGTTCTGGGGTGGGCTGTCAATGATACCAACCAGCATTTTGGCGGTGATACAACTATTTTTAAGCCAAGAGCTCATAGCGGCAAGAAATCGCTCTTTATATTTTGGTTATCCGGACTTGGCAACAATAATCTTAATGATGACTGGGTTTGGACAGACAGCTTAAGTATCCAGAACGGAGATAGCCTGAGCTTCTGGTGCCTTCTTGGCAGCACACCCTTGATAGCTGCATATGCTGATTCGGTTCAGGTTCATGTTTGCTCTTCCCAGAATCCCGGATCTTCAATTCTGAAGCTCTCAACAATCAAAAGTAATGATTCAGCAGGACTTCCAACAAACAATAATGTGTGGCGTGAATTTAGGTTCAGCTTAAGCCAGTTCGCTGGCCAGCGTGTTTTTATTGCATGGCGGTATTATATGGTTGTTAACCAGTCATCAGGCTTATGGATAAATCTGGACGACTTTTTTATAGGTAATCGGAGTGCAATTGGTATTTCTGCAATCAGTAATCTGATTCCCGGTGAGTTTTCCTTAAGCCAGAATTTTCCTAATCCGTTCAATCCCTCAACACAAATAAGGTTTGATATTCCTGCCGGGGAGATCGGGGATCCTCGTGTGAATCTCACAGTATTTGATATGCTTGGACGGATATCAGCAGTGCTTATTGATAGAAAGCTTAAACCAGGTTCTTATCAATATGACTGGGATGCTTTTAATTTCCCTAGCGGAACTTACTTTTACAGGCTTGTTGCAGGAGAGATCAATATCACAAAAAAAATGGTTCTTGTAAAATAGAAGTCTATTATGAAAAAGTATTCTGCCATAGTGTTATTATTTATCTCGATCAGTTGTACTAAAGCACAGTATTACTATAATCAGTATGTATCTTTTGATGGGATTGACGATTTCCTTTCTACTCCTGCAAGCCCTGAACTCAACTTAGATTCTGCATTCACAATTGAAGCATGGGTATATCTACAGGATTCACTTGGCTCAAACAAAACAATTTTGAGCACTGTAAACTCGTCCTTTAGTGACGGATATGCAGTATTGATCCAGGGTGCATCTTCAAACCCAACACACGCGGGTAAGCTTCAGCTCAATCTCAATGGCGGCAGCACAACATTTCAGCAGACTGCTTCGACACGGTTTCCGCTTAAT
>JAUQWT010000128.1 GCA_030835005.1 Ignavibacteria bacterium
TATAAATATCCAGGGTTCAAACATCAAATTTCACTTATCTTTGTCTTCTGTTTTTGTGTCATTGCAGATGTAGTCATTCACTTTCCACCATGGATCGATATAGTCACTTGATGCTTCAGAAATCCCTCTTGGCACCACATAATACTTGCTGTACTCTTCGGTGAATTTAAATACCAGCAGGTGTGACCAGGATTCACCGCTGATTGTTGCAACGCAGATATCGGCTCCGGAATAGATTATCTCAAAACTCTGCGGGGAGTAATTATTAATGCTGTATTTCTTTACATCCAGTTTTTTCTTATCCAGCCATTCTTCAGAAATGTATTTGCGGAGTAATTTGGACTTGTCTGCTGCATCATTTACAAAAACGTTAAGTATCTCACTTGTAATCTGTTCCATCTTCTTCGTATTCAGGTCATCAGCATTTGAAGATGCATTGAAAACAAAAAAGAACATCAAAACAGGGATTGTGTACTTAATGAATTTCATCTTAAGCCCTTTCTATATTTTTTTTACTGGATTTTACCTGCAATTATATATTCCATCCGCCCCACCTGTTCCGCTTTAAGGAGGCGGAACTTATTTGTGAACAATAATGCGCATACTTCATCAGAAGTAATTCTGAGTTTGGGATATGAACTTACTCTCATTTCCCAAAAGCCATTTATTTTCTCATGCAAAATGTCATATACTTCTGCGTGGTCTTCGTGATATTCCAAAAAACATGTCAATATTCTGTCCTCACTGCTTTGTACGGGAATGAAACGAACTGCACCCTCCAGTTCCTTTGTCAGGTCTCTGAACGAAAAGACAACTTTTCCTCCTTCATGCAGGATCTTATAACAGTGTTTAACAAGACTGCTCAGTTCGTTCTTATCAGCAAGGTGAGTTAAAGTATCGCCCATGCAAACAATAAGTTCCGGCTTCAGATTTCCTGTAAGGTCAAAATCCATGATATCGCCTTCAATTACTTCTACTCTGCCTTTTGAGTTTTGTTTCAGTGCGTCCAGTAATTTAGTATTAAAATCAACAGCAGTAACATTAAAACCTAAGTTTGCCAGAGCGATCGATTGTATGCCATGACCTGAGCCAAGATCTAATGCAGATTTATTGCCCGAAGGAGTAATCTCTTTTGCGGCGAAATATTCCTGAAATGTTTTCACATTGTCTTCGAAATCGCCCGTCATCCAAGGGTAAATGTTACCTAAATGACTATCGTAATGCTGTTTTGTTCTGCTCATAATTTTGCCGTTATTTAGCCGAAGAAAAGGAAACCGACACTATTATATCGCTAACTTGAATCCTGTCAACTACATCAAATCCCTCTATGACTTTGCCAAAAAGCGTATATTTTGAATCCAAATGCGGTTGTGGTGAATGTGTTATGAAAAACTGGCTGCCTTCAGTGTCTTTTCCGCTTGAAGCCATTCCAACTGTATAAGCATCAAATGTCAAAGGGGAGAATTCACTTCTGATCGAATGCAGTGGTCCTCCATATCCGGTTCCCGTCGGGTCACCGCCCTGAATAACAAAATTCGGTACGACCCTGTGAAAAATTGTATTGTTATAGTAGCCTGATTCTGAGAGTTTGACAAAATTTTGAACAGTAAACGGGGCAGTATCAGCAAATAACTCAATTATAATGTTTCCGCGGCTTGTCTTAATTGCTGCGAATTTCCTGTCACTAAGTTTTTCAATGAAAGCCCAGTCGAAATCAGTTTTGTACTTTTGAGCTGTAATTCCTTCGGAATAATCTTTACCGGTAATTGATTTCAATGCGTCCGCAGAAGCCTTGGCTATATCATAATCAATATGCTTCAAGTTCTTTTTCAGTAAATCAACTGCACCGGTGTATTTCATGGCATCCCATCCCTGTATATATATTAACATAACATCCTTATCTTTAGGATGCACAAAACCATTATAATCAAACATCATTATCTGGCATGTCTCATCGCGGTATTGCATGTAAATCGAATCCTGGAGAGACTCAAGGCAAATATCGGTTATTGCGGCATTTTTTGAAGCCGAGAACTCAGAAAGTATCAGGCGGATGATGTTCTTATTTTCTGAATCCAAATTATCATCAAGCGAAGTCAATGCTTCTACGAAAGCTTTATAGACTTTTGCAAGATCAGGCGAGCCTATCATAGAGCCGTCTTTATTCGGATGGATTGCATTATAGCGCATAACATCTGCGCTGATGGAATCACGAAGCTCTTTATAAACCAAAGGATGCTCCATGAATCCGAATGAACTTACAATTGCAGACTTAACATCATAGCCGGCAGTTGAAGAAAACAAAGCAAGAAGTTCATCTTTAATTTCATCTCTGAAAATCTTCGCATAAGTTTTAATTGCCTCGGTTTTTACCTGCGGTTCGACCGGTTTAGCTAAGTTTTCCGTAATGATAGGCTGAATATCCTGTTTGATCTTCATAATAAGCGGACTCTTAGTATCATTTTTAGCAAACAGTTTACCAAGCGACTGCAGTGCCGCTATTGAAACATAAGCGCTGCCATCAAGCGCTGCTGAGCGAAGAAGTGCATCGGCAATTTTACCCGCCCAAGGAGAGTTCAGATCGATTACCTGATTTCCAAGAGCATTTGCAATGTTTACTCTTGCTTTCCAGTTAGCGTCATATTCAAGAAACTCGCACAGAAACTCAGCAAGAGATGGATCCTGCATTTTCCCAAGAGATGTATAAGCCCACATCCGTGTATTTTCATCCGGAAACGCAGCAAGTCTAAGCAGATCATCTTTGTATGGTGCAAGTGAAGTCTTGTCGCCCGCTCTGAAGAATGCAAAAGATATATTGTTCAACACCACATGATCAGAAGTCTTCTTTAATATTTCACTCAACCAGCTAAGTGATCTTTCACTTTTGATCTTGCGCAAACCAAACTGGCCTACTGCCATGGCGGCCGCGCTCCACAGCTCAGGTTTGCTTCCACAGAAGTCCAAAATCGCAGCTAATCCATTTTCATCTCCTATTTTGGCAATGCTCAAAACTATCCACTCCGATAATTCACTGTTGGTTTCTTCAGCTAACAAGCTTAGCAGTAAGTTTCTGCTTGCTGTGGAGTTTACAAGTCCCAATGCAAAATAAGCAGCGGTTTTAACATCATTATCATTTGTATTCTGCAGAATGTTAACAATATACTGTATTGAGTTTGAGTCAGCGGTATTTGCGAGAGCCACAAGCGCTCTTATCTGAGCGGACGTGTTACCGGAAACGTCCATCTCCTCAATATTCTTTGCGCTTCTTTTATCCTGAAGTTCGAGGATCTTGCGCTCAGTTTCCGAATAATTCTGCGCGAAAACTGAGTTTGCCGCAAAGAAAAGCACAATCAAGATCAGTGCGGGAAATTTACTTTTTCTTTTTAACATCCGTTTTTTTCTTTGGTTCGGTTTTCTTCTTATCAGTTTTCTTTTTATCGGGTTGTTTTGTGTTCTGTTTTTTCTTTAGATCCTGCTGCTTTTTCAAATCAATCTGTTTTTTCTTCTCGTCCTGTTCAGCCTTAAGTTTTTCGTTCTTCTCCTGTTCTTTCTTTTCGAATTCTGCTTTCCTGTTGTAATACTCAGTGTAATTGTAAAACTTATATCCAAGCTTTTTCAAAGTCATGATCTCATCATAGAACGAATTGAACTCAGAGGCATCAATATGAATTGTTGTTATCAAACTCTTTTGCTGCGATGATTTAGTTTTTATATTAACTGCCACAAGCAAGAGCTTATCTTTTGCGATTTCTTCTGCCTTTGTTAAAACGGGCGTAAGGGAGTTTTCGGGTATAACTTTTATGTTGAACTTTGCAAATTCTTCGGCTATTACATTCATTGTGGTTTGCGGAACTTCGCTTTCGGCTTTTGTGAGTATCACAGTCTGGATAGTGGGGAAGTCGCTTGAGAATGATTTTACCTTTTCACGTATTCCCTTTTCATCCAGATTTGTATTAAAATCAGTATCATAATTATCCCTGCCTCCAACGGTAAGGCTTATTATAACGTCTTTTTTATTATGAAGAAGCTTATTCTGAATATCTATATCATCAAGGTTCTTTGGGAAGACAAAACTAAAATCGGATTTATTCATTATCAGCCTGTCAATCTCTTCTTCTTTATAATCGGTGATATTATTCAAAATTACACAAACGATCGCAGATTCACGGCTAATCTTTTCTGAATGCATTACTATTATCTTCCCCAGCGGAAGCACTTTTTTAACAGAATCGTTACTTTCAACTGTAATAGTGATATCTTTGGTCATAATATCCTCATTCACAGTTGATGTCAGTCCGTAAGATCTAATAAAACTGCTCAGATCGGCATTAACTTCAATAGAACTTAACTCTGTTGGAATCAGTACGGTCTTGCTGAACCACGCAGCATCTTTGTGCGGCGTGTTTTTGGATCCGCTTTTTTGCTGTTTGCTTTCCCAATTGTTTGTGATCCATTCTTTCCTGATCCCGAAACTATGAAGAACAGAGTCAATACCCGATTCGAACAATGGTTTGAGTGATTCAATATCAGCAGGCGATCTTACGGTGGTTTGTGTTTCACTTCGAGTGGTATCAACAAGGTGTGAACTTTCATTCTTAAGATAGTACTTTGTGAAGACAAGAGCGGCTGCAATTACAGCAAGAGCAATGATTATTATCAGTTTATTCCGGAACGATTTAAAGATATTTGCTATTTTAAACTTTGCCAATAATTAACTGAAAATACTACGTTTTTAAAGTAAATAATGAATTTTATATGACTAAAAATATCCATATTTTACTTTTAATACCACATATTTATAAATATACTATAATATAAGGAGAATTCTAATTATGGAGCCGATTCCCGTAATGCAGGAGACATATACCTCTGCTGCTGATACTGCAAGAACTTTTATATTGAAAGTTTACATGTGGATGTCAGCCGGGTTGTTCATTACATCTGCAATTTCCGTTGCACCAATACTGGTGCTTGGCGAAAACGCATACTTTAACCTGATTTCCGAATACATTTATGTGATATACGGATTGATGATAGTTGAACTGCTTATAGTATTCGGGCTATCTGCAGCAATTGGCAAGATACCTGCAATTCTTGGTTACGGACTTTTTTTATTTTATGCGACTCTTAACGGGATAACACTTTCACCAATATTTTTGATATATACCGGTGGCTCAATATTCTCTACGTTCCTGGTATGTTCTATTATGTTTGGCGGAACAAGTATTCTTGGATTCATTACAAAAATGGATCTTACAAAGTTTGGAAGCTATCTGATGATGGCTCTCATTGGATTGATAGTCTGTATGGTTGTTAATATTTTTCTCAACAGCAGCATGATGGACTGGATAATTTCGCTGGTTGGAATTGTTATTTTTGTGGGGCTGACAGCATATGATACTCAGAAGATTAAGAACATGGCAGGATCAGTTGATTCTGCAAGCGAAGAAGGAAAGAAGGCATCTATAATGGGTGCTCTGACATTGTATCTGGATTTTATAAACCTGTTTCTATTCCTGTTAAGGATCCTTGGCAGAAGAAATTAATACTATGCATAGCAATAATTTTACATGAAAAAAATATCAGTAATTGCAATGCTCTCGCTGTTTTATCTGCCCTTATTCGCACAGGTAGATCTTGTAAATGCTTTCCCTAACCGGACTTTTTCAATCCCTGTTTTCTTAACTCATGCAGGTGACGGTACAAACAGGTTATTTGTTGTTCAGCAGGCAGGAAGGATCATGGTATTCCCTAATGATTCCTCGGGATCTGACCAGGAAATTTTCCTTGATCTTTCAGATAAGATCAGGTTTGGCAGTGAGCAGGGATTGCTTGGATTGGCTTTTCATCCTTCATACAGTACAAACCGTTTTTTTTATGTGAACTATACCCGCTCACTGGACGGGGCAACAATTGTTTCGAGATTCCAAACACAGGCTGGCAATCCTAATAAAGCTGATTCACTTAGCGAGCTTGTTTTGCTTACCATTGCGCAGCCGTATGCAAACCACAACGGCGGCATGGTAATGTTTGGCCAGGATGGATATCTGTATATAGGCATGGGAGATGGCGGAAGCGGAGGAGATCCCGGCAACCGAGCTCAGGATCCGAACGAGCTGCTTGGAAAGATCTTGCGAATAGACGTTAATAATCCCTCCGGCGGGAACAATTACGGGATACCTTCAACAAATCCATACGCAGGAGGCGGCGGAAGGGGCGAGATTTATTGCATTGGGATGAGAAACCCGTGGAGATTTTCACAAGATCCTGCTACAGGTCTTATCTACGCCGGCGATGTTGGACAGGCGTGCTGGGAAGAGATAAGTTTAATTACACTTGGCGGCAATTGCGGCTGGAAAATAATGGAAGGAATGTATTGCTTTGTTAGTGTTTCGGGAACGCAGTGTAATGACACTAACTGCAATACTGCGGGTTTGACCATGCCGATCAAACAATATTCAAGCCACACCGGCAGCGAGTGTTCAGTAACCGGCGGATATGTTTACCGCGGTTCAAGAGTACCGTTGCTGACCGGCAAGTATATTTACGCTGATTTCTGCAGTGCAAAAATATGGAAGCTTCAGTACAGCGGGGGAGTGATAAGTGATACGGCACAGATCGGCAATGCACCATCACCCGTTTATTCATTTGGTGTTGATCAGAGTAATGAACTGTATGTTCTCTGCGCTAACGGGAGAGTTTATAAGTTTTTGAGCACTGTTATTGGGATAGGTCCCAATGGTAATAATGTTCCGGAAGGATACTCACTTTCACAGAACTATCCCAATCCGTTTAACCCGGTTACAAATTTCGAATTTCGGATCGTGGATTTCGGATTTGTGAGTTTAACTATATATGATGCAACAGGAAGAGAGATTGCAGTTATTGTTAATGACGAAATGATGCCGGGAACATATAATGCTCAGTGGAATGCATCAGAGTACCCAAGCGGAGTATATTTTTATAGACTCACTGCCGGAAGTGTTTCAATTGAAAAGAAAATGATATTAATTAAATAATCTATAAATTAAACAGGAAAAGGCTCCAAAATTAAATGAAAAAACTTTTGATCTTATTTTTACTTGCCACCTCATCCATGGCAGTTTTGGCTCAGAACTACATTGTAGAGCAGCCGATTACCGGCTTAAATCAGCCGGTTGCTTTTGATTTCATACCGGGCACCAGTAATGTCATAATTACAGGAAAGCTTGGGTCAGCATGGATTTACAATATTTCGACCGGTGCGTTGGTCTCTACTTTCTGGAACTTTACGGATTCCGTTAACAGTAATTTTGAAAGAGGCGTGCTAGGCGTAACAGTTGATCCCAATTACGCAGTGAACAATTACATCTATATTTATTATATCCACTTGAATCCACAGGCGTCAAGGGTTGTTAGGTTTACTAACGTGGGTAATGTGGGAACTGCTCCCGTGATCTTATTTGACTACCAGCTAGGTTCAATAGCAGGCAACCACGTTGGCGGGAATATTCATTTCGGCAGGGATGGCAAGCTGTATATTACTCTTGGTGAAACAGCAGTAAGTTCAAACTCGCAATTACTCACAAATCCGAAGGGAAAGCTGCTCAGGATCAATTCGAACGGCACTATCCCGACAGACAATCCATATTACGATGACGGCAATCCGGCAACCGGCAATGATGACCGGATTTGGGTATGGGGACTTAGGAACAGTTTTGATTTTTGCGTCAGCCCAATTAATGATTCTATATATGCATCAGAAAACGGTGGAAGTTCCCGGGATGAAGTAAACTTCATCAAAAAGGGGCTAAACTACGGTTGGCCTAATTGTGAAGGATACTGCAATCCGTATAACCCGTCATACAAACAGCCTATGCACACATGGCCTTCTCCGCTTCCGGCTGTTACAGGTATTATGATATATAATGGAACAGCAATGCCATGGTTATACGGAAAAATGCTTGTCAGCGATAATGATAACGGGATTATATATCTTTGTGATCTTTCGGGTAATAACAACAGTGACTCTGTGACAAACAGAGTAACAATGCTCGACCTGCTCGGGCTCACAACTCTAAAACAAGGCAGTGACGGTTTTGTTTACGCTTTAAGAGGCGGTTATACTGCGGCCGGATTGATCTACAGGATAAAGCCCGACCTGACCGGCATTGAACCGAACGGAATTCCCGTAAACTTCCGTCTTGGGCAGAACTATCCTAATCCGTTCAATCCCTCAACAAGCATAGGTTACTCTATGCTTAAAGATGGATTTGTTTCGATAAAGATCTTTGATGTTACCGGAAGTGAAATTGCCGTACTTGTTGATCAGAATGTGAAGGCAGGCGATCACAGTGTTGTGTGGGATGCTTCAAATCTTCCAAGCGGTGTGTATTTTTACAGAATGACTGCAAATAACCAGTCGATCGAAAAGAAAATGGCGCTGGTAAAATAGCATTCGTGTTTATCTTTCCGGGCGGCGCCAAAGACCACCACCCGGGTAACAGAAGCTGAGGATACATTGATCAGATTTCAAATTTCATATTTATGCGGATGAGGTCAACTCATCCGCTCAATTTATAAATTAATTTATGAGAAAAATCTTCATAGCTGTAGCAGTACTTGCCTTCCTTTTGTTAACATATGAAACATTGCTTTCTTTTTCCACCGGAATAGGCGGAAGAACGAAAAAGAACTCATACGGCGAGCCTGAGATCGGATGCTCCTGCCATAGTGTTGATTCTCTTTCCAGCGTGAGCGTGCGGATCTACGGACCGGCAGTTGTTGCGCCAGGGTTTACTTACGTTTACCGCATATCTCTTAAGGGCGGCATTGCTATCGGCGGAGGATTTGATTTCAATGCGTGGTACGGCGCAGTTGATACTGTTGAGGGTCAAAATACAGTTAACTTCGGAATTGATATAACGCACATATTCCCGCAGGCATTTGTTGGGAAAGATAGTATTAGCTGGCTGGTTAAATATACTGCCAAAGACACTAATACTGTATTATACGATACACTTTACGCTACCGGCAACAGTATAAATTTTAATCATGAAGCAGATTCACTGGACAGGTGGAATTTTTCACCTAACTTTGTTGTGAAGATAGATCCTGCAACTATCGGTATTCAAAACGGGGGAGTGATCGCTTCAAAGTTTACACTTGCTCAAAATTTTCCAAATCCGTTTAATCCTTCTACAACTATAAAATTTTCTCTAAAGCAGGATGGATTTGTTACGCTTAATATTTTCGATATTACCGGACGTGAGGTTGAACAGCTTGCCAGCGGCAACAGGAAATCCGGTGAGTATGAGCTTACTTGGGACGCGTCAAACTATCCCAGCGGTGTATATTTTTATAGGATGACAGCAAACGGGCAAAGTGAAGAAAAGAAGATGGTGTTGATTAAGTGATCCCGCTAAGCAGAAACGCGGGACTGCAATAATCGAAGAAAGTTAACAAGACAAAAGTAGAATGTGATTTTAGAGCCTGCTTGATTTTTGGCAGGCTTTTTGTTTTTCCATTGGGTATATTTGTAGATAATTATGAAAAAATCAGGGAAATACAATAGAATACTGGTTACGGCGGCGCTTCCTTACACTAACGGCTATACACATTTAGGCCACGTTGCAGGCTCATTTTTACCTGCTGATATGTATGCACGATATTGCAGACTTGCCGGGTATGACATCATTTTCATTTGCGGGTCAGATGAATATGGAACGCCCATTGCGCTGGCTGCAATCAAAGAGGGAGTTTCAACAAAGGAAATTATTGATAAATATCACTACGCAAACAAGAAAGCTTATGAGGAGCTTGGGCTGTCTTTTGATATATTTTCGCGTACATCAAATGAAACTCACGCTGAAACTGCGCAGGAATTCTTCCTGAATCTATACAACAAGAAACTTCTTTATCAGAAAACCGAGAAACAATTATACTCAGAAAAGGAAAATAGATTCCTTGCGGATAGATTTGTAGTTGGCACCTGTCCTATTTGCGGATTTGAAGAAGCAACCGGCGATGAATGCGAAAATTGCGGAAGCGCACTTTCGCCGAATCAGCTTATCAATCCTAAATCAAAATTAACAGGTGATACTCCCGTAATTAAAGATACCGTAAGCTATTATTTTCCTTTAAAGGATTACCAGGCAAAGCTTGAAAAGTGGATCGACTCTAAAACCGACTGGAAACCGAATGTTGTAAATTACTGCAAGGGCTGGTTTAAAACCGGCTTGCAGGATAGATCAATAACCCGCGAACTTGAGTGGGGTGTTCCGGTTCCGATTAAGGGCGAAGAGGGAAAAGTAATTTATATATGGTTCGAAGCGCCCATCGGTTATATCTCAATGACGAAAGAACTTTTTGCACAAAAGGGCGAGCCCGAAAAATGGAAAGAGTACTGGCAAAGCAAAGATACAAAACTTGTGAATTTCCTGGGGAAGGATAATATTATTTTCCACGCTATATTCTTTCCTGCGATGCTCATGGCGCATGGTGATTTTGTACTGGCTGATAATGTCCCCGCAAATGAATTCATGAATCTTGAAGGAAGCAAGCAATCAAAAAGCAAGGGGCATGCTATCCTGCTAAAGGATGTCGTTAATAAGTTCAATCCGGATTCAATTCGTTACGCAATAGCAAGCAATATGCCCGAAAATAAGGATACTGATTTCTACTGGGTTGACCTTCAGGCAAAGAACAATAATGAGCTTTCTGCAATACTGGGCAATTTTGTAAACCGTACATTTGTATTTTGCGAGAAGTATTTTGAGGGCAGAGTACCTGAATCAGGCACTTTTGCTGAAATTGACAGTAATATAATAAACAGCCTTAAATCATATGTAGAGAGGATTGCATCTTATTATGAAAATTACAAATTTAAGGATGCGCTTGGTGAAACTATGAATCTTGTAAGGGACGCGAATAAGTACTTTAATGATACTGAGCCCTGGAAAGTGATCAAGGAAGATAAGGCAAGGTGCGGAACTGTAATAAATGTATGCCTTCAGTTATGCCACACGTTTGCAATACTGTTCGATCCGGTTCTTCCGTTCACTTCTATAAAGATTCTTAATATGCTGAATACCGGAAAAGAGAATTTCTCATGGGATAAAGCAGCAGAACTGACATTGAATAACGGACATAAGCTGAATTCTCCGGAGATACTTTTCAGAAAGATTGAAGACAGCGAAATAGAGAAATAGGAATACCCTGCACAGGTGAATGACAAAAAGAAATAATTCAACTAACTATAAATAATGAACGACAATTATTCATACCAAATAGGCAAGAAAATTTATGACTTAAGCGCAAGAACTCATGTAATGGGTGTGCTTAATATCACTCCTGATTCCTTTTCAGATGGCGGCAAGTATATGGAGCTTGGCGCGGCAGTAACACGGGCAAAAGAAATGGAATCAGAGGGCGCGGATTTCATTGATGTTGGGGGAATCTCAACCCGCCCTGGTGCTGAGGAAGTTTCGCCTGAAGAAGAGCTTAAGAGGGTTATTCCTGTAGTTAAAGCGCTCAACAGCGAAGTTGCTGTTCCGGTATCTATTGACACATACCGCGCCAGGGTTGCTGATGAAGCATTATCCAATGGAGCGCTCATTGTTAATGATATAAGCGCTTTCAATTTTGATAAGGAAATGGCAGCCGCTGTTGCCAAACATAATGCTACGGCTATTGCTATGCATATAAAAGGTACACCGCGCGATATGCAAAAAGATCCGCAATACAATGACCTGATGGCAGAGTTACTGCAGTATTTTGAAAATGCTGCATGGCAGGCAAACGTTGCAGGAATCAAGCAGGTAATTTTTGATCCGGGTATTGGATTTGGCAAAACTGTTGAGCATAACCTTAAAATTCTAAAACATCTTCAGGATCTGAAAAGGCTTGATACTCCAATAATGATAGGTGTATCAAGAAAAAGCCTAATAGGCAAGCTGCTTGATACCGAAGATGTGTATGACAGGCTTGAAGGAACAATTGCGCTTAACACAGTAGGAATTTTGAACGGCGCTCACATAATTCGCGTTCATGATGTGAAAGAGGGAGTGCGTACAGCACGGATACTTGATGCATACAATAAAGTAGAATAGTTTTCTCGAGCCCAAAACTGACCGGCATATCAATAGATACTGCCGGTTTTTTTTTCTGTTCCCCAAATGTACATTACGACCTGACATACCGAAAACACGCTATACACTTCAAAATCACCAATAAAGCTAGTGATAAGTATTGCTAAGTTAAGTTCATTAAGTTATGTTTACACATAATAGTTAGCATAATTAGTTAGAATTGAATGACTTTCATAGGGTTTAAAAGTACCTTAATAAAGTTAACTAAAACATAAATAGAGCGAATGAAATTTTTCGAATTTGTGGTAATTCTGATTTACATACTTGTTACAGTAAAATTATTTTCACAATCATAACAAACTAAATCATGTTAAGTGATATTTTTTTACGGGATTCAGTAAAAGAAGAAAAATCCAACTAACTCTAAAGGGGAGAGGCAAAATGAAAAAGATAATACTGATTACAGCAATAATGCTCTTAGCAGGAACGTCAGTTTCATTTTCACAGGTAATTTCACGTATTTTCAGTTACAACGGTCCGGGCAACCAGATAGATAAATGTAACGGGATCGTCCAGGATAATCTTGGCAGGGTTTATGCAACCGGTGTCAGTTGGGGCGGCAATACTACAAAGGATGATTTTGCCACAATAAAATTTGGTGATGACGGCGACTACCTATGGGTAGCGAGGTACGACGGGCCGGGGCATAACCTTGATCATGCTTCAGCCATTGCTATAGATAACGCGGGAAATGTTTATGTAACGGGCTGGAGCAGAAGCTCAAATGACTACGGAAGTGAAGATTACTGCACGATAAAATATAATACAAACGGAATTGTTCAGTGGGTAGCCCGTTATGACGGGGCAGTGAATGCCGATTGTTATTATTATGATTATGCCAAGGCAATAAGCGTTGATGCGTCCGGAAATGTTTATGTTACCGGAGAAAGCTGGGGGAATGATATTTTAAACGGCGACTACCTGACTGTGAAATACAATTCATCCGGAGTATTACAGTGGGCTAAACGATATAACGGACCCTCAAGCAAAGAAGATTTCGCATCGTCACTTTCACTTGATGCCGGCGGTAATGTGTATGTTACAGGAAAGAGCTTTCAAAACGGAAAAGGCTTTGATATGCTGACAGTTAAATATAATAATACAGGAGCGCAGCAATGGACTGCCAGGTATGACGGCCCTGCCTTTCTTGATGATGCAGCAAATGAAGTTAAAGCAGATTTATCAGGAAATGTTTACGTTACGGGTTCCAGCAATGGTGGTAGTACAAAGCTTGATTATGCAACAATAAAATACAATACCGCAGGACAGCAGCAATGGTTAAAAAGATATACTAATCCGCGAATGAATGATACTGATGCTGCTACCGGACTTGATCTTGATGTTTATGGAAATGCTTACGTAACAGGTTACAGTAAGAGTCCTCTATCCAGCGGCGCCGCAGGTGCATACAATTACGTCACGATCAAATATAATTCAGCAGACGGTACAGAAAGCTGGGTCAATAGTTACGACGGCATATATAATGATAAGGCCTTTGACATTAAAGTTATATTTAAGCCATGCGCCACAGATAAATCCGGGGGTTACAATACCGAGATCCCATGCTGGGAAATAGATGTATTTGTCACTGGGCAAAGCCAGGTTGCAGGTGGATCGTACGATATAGCAACTTTGAAATACGGTGAAGGCGGAGGTTTATTGTGGACAAGTAAATTCAACGGACCTGCAAATACGAATGACGCAGCTTACAGCATTTCGGCAAGCGGCAGTTACCCCGTAATTTATGCAGGCGGCTCATTTTCAAATGATTACGGCATAATTGGTATAACACAAACCAGGCCGGAACAGAATGGTGATATGGAAGGTATCTCGCTGAATTACCCCAATCCGTTTAACCCAGAAACCAATATTTATTTCAACCTGATTAGAGAGTCACATGTAAAGATAGCTATTTATGATATGCTTGGCAGGACTGTTTCTGTACTATTGGATGATGATATGATGTCCGGATCACACTTCGTTAACTGGAATGCAGCGAACTTCAACAGCGGAGTTTATTTTTACAGGATAGAAACATCATATTCCTCTGAAACCAAAAAGCTTGTGCTTATAAAATAGTCTTAACCTCCGAAAGAATTTCTCCGCATTTAAAACGGTAGGGCGGGGAGAAACTTCGTTAATGGCGTTTCCTGATCAAGGAGACGCCTATTTTTATTTAAAGAACTTTTTTGTCTTTCTTAGCAAAGTGACATACCTTTGCGAAATACGCAAAGGAAGGCTGAATTCAATTAATTAACACAACTACTTGTTCGATTTTTAGGTATATAACCTTTCCTGTAAAGTTAATTTAATTTTTCTTATATTTGTTAGAATTTTCAACAAAAATACGTTATTTCTCATATTTTGAGCCGGCGAAATGGCAATTAAGATCAATATTGCTTCTTTGAACGAGGGAAGCCAGCAGCTGGAGCTCCTCAGCGATTCCAAAGAGCTAGATTTAGGAGATAATTTTGTCAAAGATCCTGTTCATATTACCTTAGATCTTTACAAAACAGTTTACCAGCTGGATGTAAAAATTCTGATAAAAGGAGTATTGCTTTTAACCTGTGACAGGTGTCTTGATATTTTTGAATTGCCTTTTGAATCTTCAATTCAGCTTATTTTTGTCCAGAAATCCAGCCGTGAAGAAGAGATAAACGAAGATAATATAAGGACATATTATGCCCACATGCGTGTAATTGATATAACAAATGATGTAAAGGAAACGATCATACTAAGCTCTCCGATGAAGAAGCTGCCTGCCGAGACTAAAGAGGGAACATGCTCATGGTGCGGCAAGTCAAAAGCGTACTGGAGTAGCCTGATAGTTGAAAAAGATGATGATGTGCTTTAAAAGATTTTAACAGAAAGAATAAACAGAACAGAAACTAAATAATTGAAAAGGTTATAAAATGCCAAATCCAAAACGAAAACATTCCAAACAGCGGAGCCGGAAAAGAAGGACTCATTACAAGGCAGTTGCTCCAAGTACAATGGCATGTCCTAACTGCGGCGAAACGAAATTGATGCATAGAATCTGCCCGAGCTGCGGTTTTTATGACGGACGCTC
>JAUQWT010000129.1 GCA_030835005.1 Ignavibacteria bacterium
AATACCGATGTTTCATTGCTCTTTAATGAAGAAGGCAAAGATAATGAGACCGGCGTGGCCGAGAGATTCAATCTTTCGCAGAATTTCCCTAATCCGTTCAACCCCAGCACTATGATACAGTACACAATTGCTGATGCACAAAAAGTTGAACTTAGGATCTATGATATGCTTGGCAGGGAAGTACAAACTTTAGTTAATGATGTACAAAGCGCAGGTTCATACAATGTAATGTTCAACGCGGGCAATCTTGCAAGCGGAGTTTACTTCTATAAACTGACTGCTGGCAGCTACACGGATATAAAAAGAATGATGTTAGTAAAATAATGTGTTAAATATTTAATATTATTCAGATACTAATTAAGCAGGGATGAAAGAACCATCCCTGCTTATAAAATGTCAAATGACTGAATGAGGAGAAAAAAAAGGAGAAGAAAAATGTCTTTAATAATAATTCCGGTAATCCTGATATTCCTGTTAATACCGTTCTTTATATTGGGATACCTGTTCCAAAGCAGCAATGGACACAACTGAACTAAAAAATAATTACAGCCGCATTCTTTATTTTGAAGATATTTGCTGTAACCCCTGCATCAGGGATATTGATCCATCCTTGTTGCTCTGTTTACCCCCGGCATGCCGGGGGTTTTTCACTAGTCTTTTTACACACTGCGGCAAAGGAGATATGAGTGCCTAAATAATTGAATTCATGGAATTTTAATCAGTCTTATTCAATTATGTATTGAATAGGGAATTCTTAATTAGTAACTTTAAACAACAAAAAGTAGGGAATAAATGACAAATTTTTTGAAAATACTGTTTATTGCAGTTTTTGCTCTATTATATATTGCACAATCTGCTGTTTCACAAAACAAGTTTCCAAACGGGCGCGATAGTTATGAGTACTTGAGGCTTCTTCCAAGGTATTCAGAAGCGGTTGTTGCCGCCAGGCGTGTTGATTTCACAGTAACACTTCGCGATGGTACAATTCTGGATGGGCTTAAGTTTATTCCTTCCGGCACACCTCCTGCGGGCGGCTGGCCGACTGTAATATTTGTTCATGGCTACGGCGATAACAAGGAAACTCTTGCAGGTTTCGCACAGGCTCAGGCTGAATATGGTTATTATACAGCAACTTTCAGCATGAGAGGACAGGGAAATTCAACCGGACTTTCTAACCTTATCAGTAATATTGAAGCGCAGGATATGATCGAGTTTGTAGAATTTATGAAACGGGATACTGCCAATGGTATCAATCCCGGAAACATCCTTGTAATGGGCGGCTCACAGGGCGGACTAGTACCATACATGGCTTGTACTATGGGCATGAATGTCAAAACAATAATATCGGCTCTTGCTCCGCCAAATTTTGCCTCAAGCTGGATAGAAAACGGATCAATCAAAATGACTCTGTTGTGGACAGTTGAATATACTCCGGATACAGCGAGGTACACTCCTGTTGTTGACAGGATGAGCAATTGGATCTATTCATCTGCAAAGCAATATTGGGATAGCCTTGCATACTGGCTTCCCAAGGGAAGAGATTTCATGAATGCGGTACCAAACAATAAAGTGCCGCTTATTTTAGAAGGCTCGTGGCAGGATAAATTTTTTAACGCATCCGGCATTATGAAAGCAGCCTCTTTAAATACCAATTCCTTATTCAGGTTTTACGTTGGTGCAGTTCAGGGACATGGCGGTGACCACTCGCCAACTGAGGATACATGGCATATGCAGTTCTTTAATGACTGGTTTTTCCATTGGCTTTTTAACCAGCCGCCGCCGGGCATAACTTTGCCAAGGTATGATTTCGCATATTCAACCTCTCCCGAAAATGGTATATACTGGACTTTCAAGCATGATAGTTCACAGGTTCCGTTAACACAGTTAACAGCACCTTATAAACTTTACTTTAATACAAACAGCAGACTTACAACAACCGCTAACGCTTCTTCAGACACAAGGGTATTTGTGAGAAACCAGGTATCAGGCGGCTTGACGATGCAGGAAGCTGTTAACGAAGAATTTACAGGCACAACATTCAATTCCAAATTCAAGAAAAATACTTTAACTTTTACAACAAGCACTTTAACAAGTGATGTAAAGTGGGCAGGAACTCCGAAGATCAATCTTGATTATCTCTCTACTGCAAGCACGTTTGCGCAGTATAATTTCCAGATCTATGAAGTATTGCCCGGCGGTAAACAAAAACTTGTCAACAGAATTAATTATACAGATAGAAACTATATTGCCAATAACCGTAAGTCAAGATACTTTGAGGGACAGGCGCATGCGCATATTTTTAAAGCAGGAAGCAAGATCCGGGTGATATTGACAAATCTTGATACATCACCGGATGACCAGTGGTTCCTTGGTACAAATCCATTTGTTCTGCCTGTGCTTAAGAATGGATATAATTATATGTATCTCAACAATAAATCATATATTGAGCTGCCGGTAATTAAAGCAACATTTGCCGATAATGAAACTGAATTGAAGAATAACGGAAATTCATCACCTTTTGCATTTTCACTCAGCCAAAATTATCCAAATCCGTTCAACCCGGTTACCATGATCAATTTTGAAATTCCGGTCAGGAATTTAGTGACAATAAAAATCTATGACATTTTGGGAAAAGAAATAAGTACGCTGGTAAACGAGGTTAAAGATGCCGGAGTTTACAACATAATGTTTGACGGCTCTAACTTATCCAGCGGCATATATTTTTATAGAATAACAACCGGAAATCATAAAGATATAAAGAGAATGATGCTTGTAAAATAAACTCACCAAAGATTTTTTGATGTTTTAAGGGCGGTGTGATCCGCCCTTTTATTAATACGTTAATCAATTTATGTAAAATTTATGGTAGTACTAAATGATAGTGAGATCAAAATAGCTCTGGATAATCTCCCCGGATGGAAATACGAAAAGGGCTCAATTGTAAAGATATTCATAACTCAAAATTTCCCGTCAACTATGGGTTTTGTATCAGCTGTAGGCGGATTCTGTCAAAGGCGTAATCATCATCCGGATTATATACTGGTAAAGTTTAAAGAAGTTGAAGTGTCCTTTTCAACCCACTCTGTTGGCGGGATTACTCAAAATGACATTGATGCAGCGTCAGATCTTGAAAAAATTCCTATATAACAGGAATTTACAAGTGCCCTGTAACAAATTTTTCTCACTTTTATTATTTTTATTTTTAATATAAGTTACTTAAAACCTGAAGAACAAATAGAAAAAAGCCGATTAGAAAACCTGAAGGAAATACTGGCAATAGATCCACAGGATTCTTTTGCAAGGTATGCTTTGGGACTTGAATACATGGCGCTGAAAGAACCGCAATCTGCAATGGTGACATTTGAAGAGCTCAGAACAATAGACCCAACTTACCTGGCAACGTATTATCAGCTTGGCAAGGTTTATGAGATACTCGGCAGTGAAGCAGAAGCAAAGAAAGTCTACGAAAAAGGAATCTATATTGCTGCATCTCAAAGTGATATGCACACAAAATCAGAATTAGAACTGGCGTTAAATGAACTGCTTTAAAGTAATAACCGGTCATTCCAAAAAATATCTTCGAAAATATTATAGATAACCTCTACTAATTTTACAAAACTAATATATAGGTAATGCTTAAGAAAATCATTTGCATTTTATTGTTTGCTGTAATACATTTTAATGCTAATTCTCAGAATGTATCTAACCAATGGAAGATCCACACTTCATTCAGGGAAGTCAAAGGAGTGGCTACAGGTCAGAATGCAGCAATCTGGGCTGCTACATCCGGCGGATTATTTACTTTCAGTTCAACTGATTTAAGCAATACTAAAAAATACACGTCACTTGATGGTTTGCGTAGCAATGAACTGACTTCCATTACAGTAAGCAGTGATGGTAAAGTATGGGCCGGTAGTTTTGACGGCTCAATTAGCGTGTTAAATACTGTAGACAATAACTGGAAGCAGATAACAGATATAAATACTTCAACGGAACCTTCAAAAAGAATAAATGCCTTCTATGAATACAATAATCTCATGTTCTTTGCAACTGA
>JAUQWT010000130.1 GCA_030835005.1 Ignavibacteria bacterium
CTGATCTCGTAATTGGGCTATTATTATTATTATTACCGCAAATTGTCCAATCTCAATCAGCATCTAACAAATTTATTGATGCCCTGATATACGATAAACCGGAAATTACAGATTATGTGAATAGAAATGAGCTTGTTAAAAGCCAAAGGTTTGGTATTCAGTACAATGGAGTAAAGAATAAGTTCCTGATAGGCAACGATATTCCCGAAGAAATTAAAGCAGGCATTAAAAACGGAAAGCACAAATACGAGTTAACAGAAAAACCTATTGAAGACTCTTACGTCGAAATAACTTTCAAAGTACCGGATGCGAATTACAGCAAAGTATTTTACTTTGATGATGGTTTCGTGACATCATCAACATACATTTCAAGGAACTGGAAAAAGAAAGAAAGCAAGTATTTCAGATTCAGTATTCAGGAACCGAAATACTTCAACGATTACTGCATTAAGCGGCTTGACCAGTTTGTTGATATTGTAGCCGATACCCTTGGATTTACCATTTCGGAAAAACTGATTCTTGAAAAAGAGAAAATAGGTTATATATTCTGTGCGGATGAAAATGAAGTGAAAAATATTACAGGTTTCAGTGCAAAAGGCATGGCAATGCTCGGTACTGATGAAGTTGTAACTTCTTACCAAACACATTTTCATGAAGTGGCGCATATATTAATCAACTATAAACTCAAAAATTTGGGTTTATACACTCTGCCCTTTTTCATGGAAGGTTTTGCTGTAGCAATGGGCGGCAGGGGAGGCATGGCTCCAAGAGTTGTTACCGATCTTGGCTATTACTTGCAGAAAACGGGATTCTTGACTTATGATTCAATCTTAACAAACGAAGGATTCTACAGCAATGATGCTAATATGACATATGCAGTTTCAGGATTATATAACGCATTTCTGCTAAGCGAACTTGGTGGAGAAAAGTATTTGGAATTGTATAAGAAAGTGAATGGGGATTTGGAGTCTGTGAAAGGTTTAGAGACAAATTTTATCATCCAACCAGTATATAAGTATGCAGACTTTCTGAAAAAACATGTAGAGGACACCATTTTTTTTATAGATTCCCGTGATACACTTGGACAAAATGGACAATTTCTACCATTTGCTTTTAAGAACAATTTTGTAAAATTTTTTGTTTTTAGAAACAGACAGTTTGGACCAGAAAATGATAAGTATGAAAAAGGATACATTAGTAGAAAAGCAAAAGAATTAATGGATCAAAATTATCTTAATGGCCGGTACGCCATAATTTGCGACAGTTCATTTATAAATGTTTTTGATTTCTACAATGATGAATTAATATTTTCATATAATTATAATTTAAGTGCAAATCCGGTTTTAATCCCTGTAGTTAAGGGAGAATGTGTATTCTTTCTTAAGGAATCTTTGTTCAATAATACGTTCAAAGATAGTTTTCGTTGGATAAGATGACAAAGATTATTGAAAAATACAACACCATCATTCTTGGCGCGGGTGCTGCGGGACTCATGTGCGCAATCGAAGCCGCTAAACACGGCAGGAGAGTTCTTGTGCTGGAGCGTGCAGAAAGGATCGGCAAGAAAATACTTATCTCCGGCGGAGGAAGATGTAACTTCACAAATACAGAGGCCGGTCCGGAAAATTTTATCTCAGAGAATCCGCACTTCTGCAAGTCCGCTCTTGCGCGATACACTCCGCAGGATTTTATCTCACTAATTGAAAAGTATGGCATAAAGTATCACGAAAAAAAGCTTGGACAGCTTTTTTGTGACGGCTCTGCAAAAGAAATTGTTGAAATGCTTCAGAATGAATGTGATGATGCCGGAGTTGAGATCAAAGTAAATTGTTCAGTCTCGGAAATAACAAAAAATGATATGTTTGAAGTTGGCACTATTGAGGGGAAGTTTCAGTCTGAATCATTGGTAATAGCGACAGGTGGAATATCAATTCCGCAAATGGGAGCTACTGATTTTGGGTACAAGATCGCAAAGCAATTCAAGATCAAATTAACCAAGACCGTACCGGGTTTGGTGCCGTTTACGTTAAGTTACCAGACTTATAGCGAGTTAAGCGGACTATCAATAGATTCAATCGTAAATTGCAATGGCGAAAGCTTCCGTGAGAATATTCTGTTCACTCACAAAGGCTTGAGTGGCCCGGCAATTCTTCAAATTTCAAATTACTGGAATCAGGGTGATGAGATTGTAATAGATCTTCTGCCGGAAAAAGATATCCCGGAGATAATGAAGGAAAATGCTGAGAATAAGACCGAGTTGACGAACTTCCTCGCGCAATACTGGCCCAAAAGATTCGCAGAAAAATGGTGCGAGATAAATTTCCGGAGTATACCTGTAAATTTGCTTCGCGAGAAAGATACTGCAATCTTATCACATGAGCTCCACAATTGGCACGTTATTCCCAAAGGCACGGAAGGGTTCGGCAAAGCGGAAGTTACAAAGGGGGGCGTGAGTACTGATGAGCTTTCAAGCAAAACTATGGAAAGCAAAAAAATTAAAGGTCTGTATTTCATAGGTGAAGTGGTTGATGTAACAGGGTGGCTGGGCGGATACAATTTTCAGTGGGCTTGGTCTTCGGGGTTCGCAGCAGGTCAATACGCCTGAGCATTTAAGGCAGCAGTTTTGCTCCATCGCTTGATGGAAAGATGTATTCTTCATAAACTTTTACCTGAATGCTATCCCCCGGCTGATAGGAAGAACTGAAATAATCATCTACCATCCATTGCACAGAGTGCATTGAGAACTTTCCGGGTGAATCTTCCAGTTCCAAGCGGATATTAACTGTCCTCATTCCCGGTGCGTACATACTTGCCTGATATGGCTGTACACTTATGATCTTAGCTGCTCTGAACTCGGCTCGGGATCTAAATTCTTCAAGCCTTTTTAACTCATCCAGGTATTTCTTATCCTTTGCAGCATTTTTTGAAAACAGCCTGTAGAAAATAAGCGCAAGCATAATTATTATTGCAAGAGGTACAAGGATTGCAAAATATAGCGTCATACTGTCCATTTATGCAGTTGCCAGGATTTCATGCCTTGCGGCTTTCATGCATTCGGTGCTGCATGAGCGCGCCCATTTTTCTTCGCATTCTTCACATTCAAAATGCTGCAGGTGACAATCAAGATTAGCGCAGTTAACATACCTGTCTGTAGGTTTGCCGCAGTGGTGACATTTTCCTGTAATTGTATACTCATCTGCAAAGTTTACAGGAACAGATATTCTTTCGTCAAACACGTAGCACTTGCCTTCAAACAGCTTGCCTTTAACCTCGGGATCGTGCGAATAGTTAATGATTCCGCCATCTAACTGATAAACTTCACTAAAACCTTCCCTCATCAGATAACCTGAAAGTTTTTCACATCTTACGCCGCCTGTGCAATAGGTAAGTACTTTTTTATCTTTGAATTTGCTGAATTCCTTTTCAACCCACTCAGGAAATTCCTTAAAAGACCTTACCGGCGGCCTGATAGCATTTTTGAAATGCCCAAGATCGTATTCGTAATCGGTTCTCCCGTCAAGAATAATTACATCTTCTTCCTGCATTTTTTTAAGCCACTCTGCAGGGCTAAGATGCTTACCGCTGATAATGTTCGGATCAAGATCTTCTTTAAACCTGAACGTGACAAGTTCCTGTTTAAGCCTTACATGCATCTTTTTAAACACGTGCCCGGGGACTTCATCAATTTTAAACCACAGATCACTGAAAGCAGAATGCATGTGCATATGTTCCATATATTTTTGAGTGCCTGATATGCTTCCGCTGCAAGTTCCGTTAATTCCTTCAGGGGAGATGAGTATTCTTCCCTTCAAACCCAGATTTTTGCAGAATTCAAGATGTTCTTCTGCAAAGAATTCAGGGTTCTTAAGTTTAACATACTTGTAAAAAAGAAGTACTCTATACATAATTCACTAAAATATTGATTAAATGGGCAAATAGAAATGAATAATATAGAGTGAACTTGTCGAGAGTTAACTGCATTTTATGTAAACAAAATGCTCAAAAAACCGTGAATTCTCCCGTATTTGTGCGAATTTTCTATGACTATAATCATAGTAAAGTGCCCTGCATTTAGTGTATTTTTGTATATGGATAATTATTTGAATCTAGAAAATTCTTTGGAAACAGTACATCGTAAATCTCACCTTATGGATCCAAATATTTCAGTTAAAC
>JAUQWT010000131.1 GCA_030835005.1 Ignavibacteria bacterium
AATCCAGTAGGGCTGACTGTACGTTTGCTCCACCCAATTTATGCCTCCGTTAGTGGTACGAAAGATCTGACCTCCACTGAAGGCTCCTCCTGTTACCCATGCATTATTTTCATCAATTGCTGCAATGTGATAAAACTGAACGGCAGGCAGCCCTGTACCTGCAATGATCCAGCTCACTCCGCCATTTGTTGTTCTGACAACCGTTTCACCGCTTGCCCAGATGATATTCTGATTTACCGCACAAACATCAATGAATCGGGATTGGACAGGGGTTTGGTATGTTTGCCACTGAGAGATAGATACTGTTGATAAAACCTGAAACAAAAAAGAAACTAAAACAAGAGTATGAAAGAATGATAATTTTTTCATGATAGTTTACTTCTTAATTTAAACAATCACTAAGTGAATTTATTCAAGAAGAACAAAAAGGCTAAAAATTATCTATATACAACTTTGTTAATTTATATGTCTCTTCAAGACCTTTTATATGTGTCCTTTCAACGCCGTGTGATGCCGATACACCGGGACCTATCAGACCGACCCGCACATCGTAACCTGCTGCAAGTGCTGCGCTGCCATCAGAGCCGTAATAGGGATAAATATCAGTTACAAAATCAATCTTATTTTTAACAGCAAGCTCTCTGAGTTTATTTGTGACCGTAAAATCATAAGGGCCGCTGGAATCCTTAACACATATTGAAACTTTATCTTCCTTACCTTCACAGCCCTCGCCTATTACAGCCATATCAAGTACAAGCAATTCTTTTGCTGAAGTAGGAATACCGGCACATGAACCATGACCTACTTCCTCATAATTTGAGAAAAAGAAAGCAACTTTCTTATTTGTTCCGCCTGCAGCCATTTCTTTTATCAGTTCTATCATAATGGCAGCACATGCCTTGTCATCCAGAAAGCGGCTCTTTACAAATCCGCTTTCAGTGATCTCAAACCTTGTATCATAGAAAACAAAATCACCTGCGCTTATTCCAAGCTTTCTAACGTCTGTTTCATTCCTGACAAGCTCATCAAGCCTGATCGACATATTCTCGATGCTTCGTTTTGTCTCGTTAATTTTTTTGTTTACATGAGAAGCGGGGTTATTTAGCAAAAAAGTACCGCGGTAATGTTTCCCGGCAAAATTCCTTACAATAACATACTCCCCCTCAAAAGAATTCAGTTCAAGTCCGCCAAGTTTTGTAATACCAATTGTTCCGTTATCGTTTATCTCTTTGACCATTGCACCCAATGTATCAATATGACCTGTGATAACAAGCTCTGGTTCCTCGCTAAGGCTGACGAGCAATGCGCCTTTGTTGGTTTTTTTAATACTGACGTTCAGTCCGCCGAGAAGTCTCTCAATGTGCTCAATAATTTCTGTAGTATAGCCTGTTGGAGAGTTGAACTTGAGGATTTGCCCTAAAGTTTGTACAAGGTTTTCCATATTTCAGCAAAGGCACACATTGTGCGCAATAGATTATTAAATAAGAATTTTTGTCCCGGTTATTTTACTTTGTGCTATCGGTTACTACTTTATATATTTCCTCGCCATCTTTTACCATGCCGTATTTTTCGCGGGCAACTTTCTCGATCTTCTTATCAGATGTTTTCAGTTCTTCAACTTCCTTTTGCAGCATAATTGTTTTTTCCTGTTCAGTCCTGAGTTTTTCCTTCAGATCGCGGTTTTCCATTTCAAGTTCTACCCTTTGCAGTATACCTTTTTTGCCGAACACTGCATAAGAAAGTATCACAGTAAGTACCAGCAGGTACAGGAAAAATTTCCTTCGCTGATAAACATACTTGATAATATTTTTGAAAAAACTGTCGTCTTTCATTTGCTAATACAAAGATAAGGGAAATTTATTTCAAACTTAACTCAATTATCTCATTTAATAGCTCGCCAAATGAAATTCCGGCAGAATTCGCGGCTTTCGGGACGAGGCTTAACTCTGTCATTCCGGGAAGAGTGTTCACCTCCAGACAATAGTACTCTCCTTTGCTGTTCAGCCTGTAATCCACCCTTGAGTATGCTTTGCAGCCAAGTGCGTTGTGCGCAAGCAATGATTTTTCCTGAAGTTCTTTAACCAGCTTTTCCGGAAGATCTGCGGGGCAAACATATTCAGTCATACCGCTTGTATATTTATGCTCATAATCATAAAACCCGTCTTTTGGTTTTATTTCAACAACGGGCAACGCTCTGTTTCCAAGAATTCCAACCGTTAACTCTCTTCCTTCAATGAACTGTTCCACCATTACTCTATCGGAATATTCAAAAGCGCCCTGCAGTGCATCTCCAAGCTGGATATCTTCAACATCCGGCTGGACTATTGAAAGTCCGACAGTACTGCCTTCATCGTTTGGCTTGATAACGGCAGGGTATCCCATTTTGAGTTTAATACTTTCATCAACCTTAAGAACTTCATGGTTTCCTTTATTTATCATAAACCACCTTGCTGTCGGAATATCGTTGTATTCGAATATAATTTTTGAAACATCTTTATCCATAGCCATTGCACTTGAAGTTACCCCGGAACCGGTGTAACTGACTCCGCGCATTTCCAGCAATGACTGTATCCTGCCGTCTTCACCAAATTTTCCGTGCAGTCCCAGAAACACTATATCGGTATTATCAAACAGATCTGAATAAATGCATTCCAGTACCTTTTTATTGCTGTACGCCTTGAGCTCTTTTGCAGAGGGAAATTCTTCACCAATTTTCAGCGTGCCTTCGAATATTTTTTTTTCATCCGGCTGTGTGCTTCCAAAGATCGGGTCTATCACTCTTACAGAGTGGCCGGATTCTCTAAGCGCTTTTGCAATTGCTTTACCTGATGCTAGTGAGACATTTCGCTCAGCAGAAGTTCCGCCAGTTAGAACGATTATATTCATTTTCTGATTTAGTTTCTATTTATAGATACCGCTTTTCTTAATAAGCTCAAGCTGTTTCTTTTGTGAAAGCGTAAGTTCCTTCGCCCCCCCAAGAATTGATGCATAAAAACATATCTGCGCATATTGCTCGGCTTTTTCCGTTAGGTAATATGCTTCTTCAAGAGTCTTTCCGTAAGCAACTAGTCCGTGATTAGCCAAAAGAATTACATTATATTTCATCACAAAGTCCTCTATAGATATCGGCACTTCATCAGTTGATGGAGCTGCATATTTCGCTAAAGGGATCTTCACGAACTTTATAAATACTTCCGGGAGTAATGCCTTATCCAGCGCTTTCCCTGTTACAGCAAAAGCCGAAGCAAACACGGGATGGGTGTGAATCACAGCGTTTATGTCTTTTCTCTTGGAATAAATATAAAGGTGAAGTTTTAATTCTGTGGAGATCTTTTTCCGGCCTTCAATCCTTCTGCCATTCTTATCCGTTTTTACAATATCTGAGAGTTTGAGCTTCCCCTTGCAAAGGCCTGATGATGTTGAAACTATTGAGCCTTTTTTGTTTCTCGCGCTCAGGTTACCGTCGTAGGCAGAAATAAATTTACTGTCATAGCATAGTTTCGAATAGTATACCAGTTCCGCTTTCAAACCCATTGCTTTACATATTTAAGTAGTTGAACATCTTGATAATCGGACGAGCACTCTGCATTATATAAAAATGCAGGCTTGGCGCACCGTTATTGAGCAGTTCTTCTGCCTGTTTTGCCGTCCATTTAGCTCCAATATCAGTCACATGTTCATCTTTTGCCTCAAGCACTTCTCCTGAGAGCTCTTCGGGAATGTTAATATAGAAGTTCTTCGGGATGTTGGATAGGTGTGATTTGGCAGTAAGGACTTTTAGGCCCGGTATTATAGGTACAGTGATCCCCGCTTCTCGGCACTTTTTAACAAAATCAAAATACACTTTATTATCATAGAACATCTGGGTAACTATATAATCACCGCCTGAGTTAACTTTTTTCTTAACATTTTCAATTTCAACTTTCATATTCGGCGCTTCGAAGTGTTTTTCAGGGTAACCGCTTATTCCGATGCAGAAGTCTGTTGGTTTTGCATCAAGCAGATCTTCTTCAAGAAATTTTCCCTTATTCATATTTGCAACCTGTTCAATTAGCTGGTACGCATAAGCATTCTGTGATTTGTAAACAGGAATAGGCTTATGATAGCCAAGATCATCGCCTCGGATAGCAAGCACGTTTTCTATCCCAAGATAGTTCAGCTCTATGAGCGCATCTTCAGTTTCTTCCCGTGTGAATCCGAAGCAAAGAATATGGGGAACAGTATCAATATTGAAATGATTTTTTATCGCAACGCTTATCCCGATAGTTCCGGGCCTTTTTCGGATCACCTTTTTCTGGATCCCCTGCGGCGTTTCGCGGTATTCAACTTCGGCGGCTCTGGAAGTAACATCTATAAAAGGCGGATTATACGGCAATATGTCGTTAATAACTCTGAAAAGCTGATCGATATCGCCGCCTCGTTTTGGCGGGATAACTTCAAAGCTGATGAGAGGTTTATCTTTGGCCTTTTCTAAGTGTTCTATTACTTTCATTTCTGGAAATAAGGTGTAACATTATTTGCTTTGTCGCCCGTTAAATTCTGCTTCGAGCCTTTTTCAACATCAACTATCCATACACTTGAAACACCTTCAGACTGGCTGTCGTAAACTATTTTTTCAGAATCTCCGGACCAATCGAATTCAATAACATTGCCTTTTTCATTTGAGATCTGTTTCATTCCGCTGCCGTCCGGTTTGCAGACGTAAATTTCAAACCCGCCTGATTTATCGGAAACATAAGCAAGATATTTTCCGTCAGGTGAGAACTTTGGATTGTACGAACTTCCGCTTGAAGAAATAGTCTTGACATTTTTGCCTTTATCATCACACACTTTTAGAGTTCCTTTATAATTGATATCAAAGGATGCAAATGCGATCTTCTGGCCATCGGAAGAAAATGTCCCGTAAATTTCAGCATCTTTGGTGGCAACAAGTACCTGCTGAGCCTTATCGGTTGTATCTGACAGATTCAGAACTACCAGATCAAAATTTTCTGTTGCGCTTGAGGAATAAATGACCTTATTTCCGTCATGAGAGAACTCTGCATGTGTAGCAAGGCTGCCATCGCTGATAGGGAAAGATTCGCCGCTTACCATATCCATTATATAGATCGCATTATTCTCGTCTCTTTCAGATCGGTACATAAGCATTGAGCCGTCTGAAGAGAATACTGCATCCAGACCGCCATCAACAAACATGGGGAAACGGTATGAGGCAGTGTCATCAAGCTTGATCATGTACAGGTAATCGGATATCTGGTTTGTTGCCGAAAAGACAATTGTCTTGCCGTCAGGAGAGATCTTTGGCGAATAGCAGTCAAGCTCCAGGTATGCAACCTGCTTAACATTATCACCATCCTCATCCATTATGAAGATTTGCTGTTTATCGTTCTTGGTTGCATCGCTTGAAAATGCTATCAGTTTCTTTTGTGAATGTGTTATTGAGATGCTGACAACGATAAGAATTGAAGCCAGAAGGAGGTTTTTCATCAAAATGAGCCTATAAATCCATTAAAATTATTAAATATTCTGCAATTTTACCCATATTTTAGGACTGTTTCAAGGAAGTAATAAGTAGTACATGAGTATTCAGGAACATCATCCTGGCAATACTTCCATTTTTTCCTGATTCCTGAAGACTTGGAATATTTGTTCAATAAGTATTAATCCTATTTCCTTGAATCAAGCCCATATTATTAGTAATTTACTTATTAATCCAAATTTTCAGGCTATTTTTGGACTTAAATGTCAGTGGATTGCCACAAATTGCGCAGGAAACATCAAAGCATGGCTATTTGTTAAATGTTTTGCCGGCCTGAGTTACTAATACACTGAATTTGAGAAAGATATACAGGTTTTAAAAATAAAATTCAAAAAGTTTTGACCGCAAAGATAATTTCGCTCTTTATCATAATTGC
>JAUQWT010000010.1 GCA_030835005.1 Ignavibacteria bacterium
AATTTTCTATGACTATAATCATAGTAAAGTGCCCTGCATTTAGTGTATTTTTGTATATGGATAATTATTTGAATCTAGAAAATTCTTTGGAAACAGTACATCGTAAATCTCACCTTATGGATCCAAATATTTCAGTTAAACATTTCAGGAAGTTCAGGGATAATACTGTTGGTTACAATGCAGAGTTTACAACTCCATTTGGTTTGAAAAAAATAATTTATGCCGACTGGACAGCAAGCGGCAGATTATACGGACCGATTGAAGATAAGATCAAAAACTTTATCGGACCGTTTGTAGGCAATACGCATACAGAGACAAATGTAACCGGTACAGCTATGACCCTTGCTTACATGAAAGCGAAAAAGATCATTAAAAATCACGTAAATGCACTTGATTCAGATGCAATTATCAGTACAGGTTCCGGAATGACAGGAGCAATGCTGAAACTTCAGAGGATGCTTGGCTTCAAAATACCTTCGAGATTAAGAAGCTATCTGAACATTCCTGACCAGCAGAGACCTGTAGTTTTCTTAACGCATATGGAGCATCATTCCAACCAGACAACATGGCTTGAGACAATTGCAAATGTTGAGATCATAAAACCGGATGATGATGGAAGGGTAGATCTTGAAGATTTGAAGAAGCTGCTTGATGAATATAAATACTCGAGAGTAAAAATTGCTTCAATAACATCATGCAGCAATGTTACAGGAATTTTTACTCCATATTATGAGATTGCCGAAATTATGCATGAGCATGGCGGATGGTGTTTTGTAGATTTTGCATGTTCAGCTCCGTACATAAAAATAGACATGCATCCCCAAAATCCAAAACAAAAGCTTGATGCGATTTTTTTCTCTCCCCATAAGTTCTTAGGCGGGCCGGGAAGTTCCGGCATATTGATCTTTGACCGGAATCTTTATGACAGCCATTTTTCACCTGATCAACCGGGAGGCGGCACCGTCAAATGGACAAATCCCTGGGGTGAGCACAGTTTCTATGAAGATGTTGAACTGCGTGAAGATGGGGGAACGCCTCCTTTCTTGCAGACAATTCGGGCAGCTTTGTGTGTTAAACTTAAGGAAGAAATCGGATCAGAAGAAATGCTTGCCAGGGAAGAAGAGATCAAAAATACGGTCTTAAAACGGCTGAAGAGAATTAGGAACCTGCACATTCTTGCAGAAAGCATTGAAGAGCGTCTGGCAGTAATATCATTCTATATAGAGGATATGCACTATAACCTTGGAGTAAAGCTGTTAAATGACAGATTCGGAATCCAGGTAAGAGGCGGGTGCTCATGCGCCGGTACTTACGGGCATTACCTTTTGCATGTCTCAAAGAGGAAATCGAAAAGGATTACCCAAATGATTGATCATGACGATCTTTCGGCAAAGCCGGGATGGATCAGAATGTCATTTCATCCCTTAATGAGGGATGATGAAATAGTTTTCATTTTGGATTCTATTGAAGAACTTGCCGAAAACCATGAGACTTGGGGAAAAGATTATGTTTATGACCCGCATAATAATTATTTCAATCACAAGGATGAGCATGCAGATACAAAGCAGATGGTAAACAGCTGGTTTGATGAATAGAAACTAATTTCTTCTCTCATTCAGTATTTTTTGATACACCATTTCAATATTATCTGTCATAATATCAATTGTAAATTTTTCTTTTAGTATTTTCAGGCTTTCTGCCCCCATTTTTGTCCGTAATTCTTTATTCTCCGTCAAAAGGTTCAGTTTTTCTGCAATTGCGTTTTCATTTTTATCGGGAACAAGGAATCCGTTAACCCCTTCATTCACCATTGCGTGGATATCGCCAACAATTGTTGCCGTTACGGGTAGCCCGGCCGCCAGCGCATGTAGTACTGCAAACGGAAATGCCTCTCCGCCTCCTTCTACAGAAGTATGAGCATAAATATCAAATGCTGAATACATCTCTTTTAAGTCAGCTTTGAATCCGGTAAAAACAATTCTTCCATTTGTACCAAGCTCGCCTGCGAGTTGCTTCAGGCTATCACTCAGCTCTCCATCACCCACAATCATCAGCCTGGTTTTTGGATGGGAACTAATTGTGCTGCCAAATGCACGAATGAGATATTCCTGTCCCTTGAACGGGACCATTCGTGCAGCATTCCCGATCAGGATCTCATCATCTTTAATATTGTATTCATTCCTGATCTTAATTCGGCTATAATCGTCTTTCTTAATTTCATTGGTATTCAGCCCAAGGAATATCATGCTTATCTTATTTTCATCAATCTTGTCTTCATTTATAAGCAGGTCCCTGATACACATTCCATCTGCAAGAAAATGATCTATAAGATAGCGGTTACGGTACCAGTGGGTTAAATTGTGCTGCAATGATTCGAAACTGTGGGCATTTGTAACATGCGAAACATTTGCAAGCCGTGCTGCAAATGCACCTGCAGTTCTATCGTAAGTAGTGTTTGAGTGTACAATATCAATTTTGTTTTCATTGATAAATGACTTCAGTCTGTTCGCTATTTTAAATAATTTGTTTTTTCTGTTGGGTTCAGGATAATCAGTAGGGTAAACACTGATAGAATTTTCAATGCATTTTTTGTACAAAAAATTATCTTCACGGCAAGATACCCAAACATTATGCCCGCGCTTTTTAAGTGAAAGCGCTGTTTGATAAACGAAATACTCACCCCCGCCGTATATATCAAGTGCATTCAGGAGAAGTATATTGATTTTGTTCATGGTCTTCTTAAGTTTCTGGAAAACAAAATTAACAGTAAAAACAGAGATATTAAACCAATTTCCCTGTGACCAAAGTCAATTTACTGACAAATATCAGGCAATTTCATATTCTATGTCATATGATTATATGACATAGAATGCTAATTTAGTAACGGTAAAATAACATTTTTAGACGGAAAAATCATAAAATTTAAATATATTTCACTATGGAAAGCTATTTGGAAGTTAAATCAAAACCGTTCTGCTTCGGACC
>JAUQWT010000132.1 GCA_030835005.1 Ignavibacteria bacterium
GTGGAGCAAGGAACAATTTATCAAGAGATTCAAACAATGCAGCGACCCGGCATACGGTAATACTCCATACAAGCCGGGCGATTTTCAGACTGTAATGCCTTGGACTGTTTATGCGGGATTAACCGAGCAGGATCTTGGAGCGATATATGATTATTTGAGGACTTTGCCCCCGGTAAAGAACCAGGTTGAGAAGTTTTCAGTGAAGCTTTATTGATAAGAGGTTTTTTTGTGCTGTGATAAGAATCGAACATTACGTGTCAGGTCTGCACCTTCGGGGAGGACCTGACATGACTGTTTTAAGGCAGACCTGATATGACTACTTAATTTCGGAGACCAACACTGTTAATAATGGATCTTTCACGGAGTTTATCCCGCACCAGATGCGGGATTCAGGATGACAACTACCGGTTTATGAGAAATTCATCATGCGAAATTGTTTCGCGAAGGTCGTTTCCGAATTCATGCACGGATTTGAGATTGGTTATAAAGAATGCCCAGCATACACAGCAGTTTATGTGGCCAAAGTCATCGTGTGATGCGCCGGGAGCATATTCCTGTTTAAGTGTGAATAAAATTCTTTCATCATGATTCTTCAGACTCATGGTAACTTCAAATAATGATCCGAAAGTAAATCTTACATGCGATTTATCTGCCGCCTCTATTACGATACCATTTATTGAGAGTTTTTTTTCAAGCCACTTCCAGGTGAATTTATCGCCAGTTTTAATATATTCTTTTCTTTGTCTTGTCTTGTTCTCATCGTAAAAGTATTCAGCGCTACCCATGAACCATTTGGTCAATCCTTCAGCCGTTCCGAGATATTTATAGATTTCTTCTTTGCTGCCGGCCTTCAATAAAATGCCGTGATGAAATTCATTTAATGAAAAGTTATCTTTATCCATTTTTACTCAGTATCTGAAAGCCAGGTAATGGCTTCTTCGAAGTCGCCAAAAGCATTAACGTTAAATCCGCGGTTTCCGGCGCACATTTCAAGGAAACGCGCCTTGTCAAAATCATGACCGGGCCCAAGCAGGATGGCGATCTTTTTCCGGAACGCTTTGCGGTATTTTCCAACTTCGCTGACAATGTTAAAAATATCAGATAGCGATAATGTTGAATATGTGTCTCTAATATCGATGAGAATTTCACGAACAGGGTCTTCTGTATTAAGCTCAGCCAGCTTAGAAAGCACAATCCTGGTTTCTTCCAGGTTCAGCTCTCCGCTGGAAGTTGTTTTCAGAAAATCTTTCGTTTTAACAACCTTGAATTCAGTTTTCATAGCAGGTATAGTGACTTAATATTTGAGGTGCTCTAAAAAGACAGCGCTGAAGTATCAATATTGCCGCCCGATATAATAATACCAATTTTTTTGTTATTAAACACGGAAGAATTATTCAACAGAGCTGCAAAAGCAACCGCTCCTGAAGGTTCTGCGACTATCTTAAGCCTTTCCCAGATGAGTTTCATTGCATTAATGATATCATCTTCGCTCACGCGAATAATTTCGCTTAAATGATCTTTGATAATAGGAAATGTTACGTCTCCAAGTGATGTTCTTAGGCCATCTGCAATTGTTTTTGGATCTATTTGCGGAATGATCTTTCCTGCTTTAAGGCTTTGGTATGCATCATCTGCATTGAGCGGCTCACCCCCGATAATTTGAGTTCGGGGAGAAAAATGTTTAAACCCCAGTGCAATTCCGCTTATTAAACCGCCTCCGCCAACGGGAGCAATGACGGCATCCAGGGTTTCTGAATCACTTATCAATTCAATAGCACATGAAGAATGTCCGAGAATAACATTGATATCATTAGAAGGATGAATGAACGATGAACCGGTTTCACTTATTACTTGTTCGCATTTCTTCTCGCGGTCAAGCGGATTGTTTCCTGAATAAATGATATTTGCTCCGTAACTTAAGACTGCATCACGTTTTGACGGAATGACATTTTCAGGCATAACTATAGCTGCTTTAGCCCCTATCCTTGATGCTGCATATGCAAGGGCTGCGGCAAAATTCCCGCTCGAGTGTGTAACGACTCCTTTTTCAACAGCATCATTGCGAAGATTAAGAATAGCATTCATGGCTCCTCTTAACTTAAATGAGCCTGTCTTTTGAAAACTTTCGCACTTAAAGTAAAGCCGGCATCCAGCAAGTTTGTTTAATGACGAGGAGGTAAATACAGGCGTGCGGTGAATGAAAGGTTTAAGATGTTCCGCGATCTTAAGCAGCTGATCTTTATCAGGAAGATTTGCCATTAGTTTTAGTTGGTCTGAAAATGCTGATTAATGCAAATATAGCAATTAAGAGCCAAATAATATTAACAAAAGTTGAAGGATATGCGCTGTAGAACAGAGTATTAATTATCAGGCAAATGCTTCCAATTATGTTAAGGAATTGATATAACCATGAATGAGCAGAAATCTTGTGAATACTCAGCAGTCCGTATGCTGCAAGTACGCATACTGATCCGGCCCAGCCCGTTATATCAACTATGGTTTTTTCTGTCAATGACTTATCACCAGTTCATTCGCTTTATTGTTTCTGTTATGTGTGCCAAATGATGATCCGAATGCCATGAATAAAGTCCTAAAAGTTCATCTACGGACATTTCTGTTTTGTTTCCGGAGTGGTAGATCTTGCGTTTGAGTCCGGCAGGCGTGATAGCTCTCAGCATAACAACCCATCTTTTATGCAAAGCTTCAAGTAGAGGAAGAGAAAGTTCAATCGGCGCCGATTTTGCTTCAGGCAATTCTGCCCAGAGTGTTTCATCGTAAGCTTTGACGGCCGGAGTGTTTTCGGTAAGGGCAAATTTAAAACGGCAATATCCGTTTATGTGGCTATCGGCAACGTGGTGAACAACCTGCCTTATCGTCCAGCCGCCTTCGCGATATGGAGTATCAAGTTGTTCATCATTTAAATCTTTTACCGCTTTTGATAGTCTTTCAGGAAAAGATTCGATCGTATCAATGAATTTCTTGATTTCATCTGCAGAGGGATCAGGATTTAGTACATATTCTCCAATAGGGTAGCGGAGCTTTTGTAAATCTGAGTTTGTCATTCTAATTGTATATGATTTATGCCAAGTTTGTTAGTTCTTTGTGTTAGCCACACTCTACGAGTCTTCTACTCGAAGAGTCGTAGACCTCCCCGATGTACATCGGGGCATCTCTCCCAAGAAGGAATTTCTGTAGTTCAAATGCTATGTTTAGTTATGAATTTTCCTAAGAATGATTTCAGTTCTTTACGTGAGTGAAATTTATGGATCGATTTATCTTTGCCGTATTTATCCAGCCATTTATCAAGTTCGGGCTGATATTTCTTATGAACAAGCCACATTGCCCTGATCATTTTTCCCGTTTTACTCCATATCCACGCGCCGGGCGGGTCATACGGATTTTGCCTAAAGGCGTATTTAAGATGCCTCTTCAGAGCATTCCAATAACAAAACCAAAGGGGGTAGTTAAGGTAAAAAACATGATTTGCAGCTTTAATTCTCATTACCATTGTTGAGTGGAACGACCAGCCTTCAACTATCCATTTGTCTCCGGCCAGAATTTCTGAAAGCTCTTTGGTAAAATCCTTTTCATCGCGCCGATTCCAGTCTTTATCCCAGCTTAAAGTATCAAGATGTGTAACAGGAATTCCAAGTAAAATGCCGAGTTCGTCTCCAAGTGTAGATTTCCCGGTCCCTCCGTTTCCTACAATTAATATTCTCATAGCATAATTTTTTAAGCGGAGGGGACAATGTTATGTAAAAACAAAAAGGCAGGTCAAAAAGAACCTGCCATTCAGTAATAAAAGTATTCTAATTATTCAGTACAGTCACAAGTACGTTAATAATAATACCTACTGCAAAACCGATCAGCGCAAAAGTGCAAGCCGATTTAGCTGCTTTGGGTTCTTTATCTTTCTTTAAGAACCATATAATTGCGCCTACAAGCGGAATACAGAAAGAGACTATCTTAAGTATAACACTAAGATCTTCCTGGCTTTTGCCTGAATCTACCGGTGGTGCAGGCGGTGGTGTGGTTGGTTCCATTTGTTTTCTCCTTTAGTTATTAATGAATATGTTATTATTTAAAAGATAAGCAGAATTAGCTGCCCAATCCATTTTCCAAGCAGTGCGGCAAAGGCAATTGCTCCCGTGCCGGCAACCAGCCCGGTTACAAATCTAAGCCAGTTAGTGCTTTCCCTGTTCATATATGCCTGAGTAAGTCCATCAACCAGGGCCGGAAGCATTAATAATCCAACAATAAGCAGAGAAGGCTCCCAAATAGAAAAGGTGAAAACCGGCAAAGCAATGTAGCCAGCGTAAAAACCTGTGCACCTTGCACAAACAGGGAATTGCCTGCCTTTGTAGAAGAAAGACCTTTCAGGCATTCTATGGCAGAGCGTAAACTCCAGTTTAGTTTTTTGTTTTACTGCTGCAGCTTCAGTCAATTGGAATAAAAAAGTTGTTTTGAATATGTTAAACTAACAATGATAAAATGCAAATGCAATGAAAAACAATGAGTAATAAAAACCAATGTTCCAAACTTCAT
>JAUQWT010000133.1 GCA_030835005.1 Ignavibacteria bacterium
GGTAATACAGCAGGTTTTCCTATTGCAAGTTTTTCAAGCCGCGGGCCTTCGCTTTGCGGCGGCACCGGATCACTTCTCATTAAACCTGAAGTTTCTGCGCCTGGTGTAAACGTAAGGTCAAGCTATTCAGGTTCAAGCTATGCCTTTCTTGACGGAACATCAATGGCTTCTCCTCATGTAGCCGGTGCAGTAGCATTGCTGAAGCAAGCTGCCCCAACACTCACCGGAAAGCAGATCAAAAGCCTGCTATTTAATACATGTACAGATCTTGGTGCTGCAGGAGAAGATAATACTTACGGCAAAGGTATTATAAACGTTTGGAGGGCTTATTTATCAATTCTTCCTCCCCCGGCGAACGATGTTGCAGCAGGTCCGTATTTAAGTTTTCCATCAACTTTTACTGTTAATACTGCATACAACATTCGCTCACGTTTTACTAACATAGGCACTAACGCACAGACAAATGTTCCTGTGAAGTTCTTTGTAAATGGAGTTCAGCAGGGTTCAACAGTCAATATTCCAAATCTGCCTTCCGGAAGCAATGATTCTGTAACGTATACCTGGACACCTACTTCAACAGGATTATTTACATTGAAAATGGCAAGTGCTTTGGCTTCAGACGGAAACAGGCTTAACGACACAATTACTGCAGTTGTAAATGTATTGCCTGCAGGAATAATATCAGCACAGAATACCTATTGCCGCAACGGGCTCAACAAACCAATCCTTGATTTGCAAACTACATATGATACGATAAGTGTAAGCATACCCAATTCATTCAATGTTCTGGATGTAAACGTGAAGATAGATACTGTCCTTCATACATATGATGGTGACCTCACATTCACGCTCTCTCATCTTGCCTCGAGTACTATTTTGATAAACAGAGTGGGCGGCACAAACGAAAATTTCATTGGTACAATCCTGAATGATTCTGCATCTACACCAATCGCCAGCGGAACGGCTCCTTATACAGGTTCATTCATTCCATCCAGTCCGCTATCGGCACTGAATGGCACAGTTGTTAACGGACTGTGGATCTTAAGCATTAATGATGCAGCAAATATTGATGTTGGAACACTAAAAGGATGGTGCCTGACTGTTACTTATCAGACAGTTATAGGAATTCAGACTATTGAGATCCCGAGTTATTATTCTCTTGATCAGAATTATCCGAATCCGTTTAATCCTTCCACTACCATAAAATTCTCTATCCCAAAAGCCGAAGTGGTAAAGCTGAAGATTTACGATGTATTGGGAAGAGAAGTTGCAGTATTGGTAAATGAACAAAAGCAGCCCGGCTTCCACACGGTTGATTTCAATGCTTTCAATCTTGCAAGCGGTATTTATTTCTATAGGATTGAAGCAGGTGATTTCTCAGCCGTTAAGAAATTGATGGTTGTGAAATAGAACTGATTGTATTTTTTTTAAAGGGGCTAATGCCCCTTTTTTTATTGTCCAAAACCCGGAAAACAAAGGCAATAGATATGGAATTCTTAGGACAAGTATAGTGTCTTATCATTTTCAGGGTTATATTTTCAGGTATTTAGCAAATTTTTATGCAGACAATAACTGAAGTGTTTTGCGTTGAATTTTCGCATATTACTAAGTAATTTTATATAATTCCTATAAACAATTAATCTCAAAATGAAGAAAATATTGATATTTCTTTTCTTATTGTTCATCTCATCCGGAGTATATTCGCAATTTATGCAGGCGGGTATTTCGGATAGATTGTACACACGGCTCCAGAATTCAGAATCGGGTGATCAAATAAAAATACTGGTTCTGCTTAAAGATAGAGTAGATATTGAAACATTAGACATGAATCTTTACCGGATGAACGCCACTGCGGAATTCAGGGCGAAGACTGTTATTACCGCTCTCATGGACAAGGCTGCTGTTACTCAGGTTTCTTTGCTTGCTTTTCTTGAAGAACAAAGAGTCTTGGGTAAAGTAACAGCTTACAGGCCATTCTGGATAACAAATTTTATCTCAGTGGAAGCGAATCCGGAGATCGTATTACAGCTTGCCGGAAAAATGGAAGTTGACGTTCTGGATATTGACGCAGAGCTTGATTATGACAAGCCGGTGGCTTTTGAACCCGCTGCAGGCGAACAGGTCGCAAGCTCAGAAGTTGGTTTAAAAGTGATCAATGCTCATAAAATGTGGGAAATTGGCATTACCGGTACCGGCAGGGTTGTTATGAATGATGATACAGGAGTTGACGGAAATCACCCTGCATTGAATTATAAATGGAAAGGCAATACGGGTTCACCGTGGTATCATGCATGGCTGGATCCTGCAGGCGGAACAAACTTCCCAAGTGATTGTGATAACCATGGAACGCATACTATGGGTATAATGACAGGAAGAGCCGGAACAGATACAATTGGAGTTGCACCCGGTGCACAGTGGATCGCAGCTAAAACAATCTGCGCCGGGAACGGAACCAGTAACCATATGCTTTCATGGCAGTGGGCACTTAATCCCGATAGCAATGTTAATACTATCACCGATATGCCTGACGGAATCGGCAATTCATGGCATGACCCCACAGGAGTTCCTTCACAAGGAGATTGTGCAAGTACAATATACTTAAATGCATTGGCATCAATGGAAGCAGGCGGAGTGGCAATAGTATTCTCGTGTGGTAATTCAGGACCGGGAGCTTCTACCATTACCAGACCGAAGAATATCAATGTTAGTCTTGTGAATTCTTTCAGTGTAGGCAATATAAATGGTAATACCGGTTATCCGTATGCCATCAATAGTTCTTCTTCTAGGGGACCCGGCTACTGCGGAAATACCGGAAAGTTCAGGTTCAAACCCGAAGTTTCAGCGCCTGGAACAAGTGTGAGATCATGCATAAGAAACGGCGCATATGCAAATTATACAGGAACTTCGATGGCGTGTCCGCATGTTGTTGGTTCGGTAACACTCTTACGACAGGCTTTTCCAAATGCTACAGGCAAACAATGTTTGGAAGCTTTATACTGGACAGCAAGTGATCTTGGAACTCCCGGAGAGGACAATACTTTCGGAATGGGATTTATTGATGTATGGGCTGCATACCAGTATTTAGGAAGAAACATTTGCCGCCAGCAGAATATTATTGTTCTTGATAATACTACAAACTATGATACTCTTAATTTCAGCACAGGCGGTACGATTACTGATGTCAATTTCACAATGGGAGCTTTAACACATTCAAAGACCGGTGATGTTGAATTTTCAATAAAGTCGCCTGCGGGAACCGAGGTAATTCTCGCAAGCCGCAGAGGAGGCACAGGAGATAACTTTATCAATACTGTGTTTAATGATTCAGCAGCAAATCCAATAAGCAGCGGAACACCGCCTTTTGCCGGTTCTTTCAGGCCTGAATCGCCACTGAGCGCATTTAATGGTCAGAACCAAATGGGAGACTGGATCTTCAGGGTAAATGATAATGCTGCAAGCGATACGGGCAGGGTAATGAACTATTGTCTTACGATCCGTTCTAATGCTCCGACCGGAATTGGAAGCAATAATAACCCTCTTTCATATGCTTTAGAGCAGAATTATCCAAATCCTTTTAATCCTTCAACAAGCATAAAATATTCAATACCAAAGCAGAGCTTTGTAAGGCTGGTTATCTATGATATTTCCGGTAAGGAAGTAGCAGTACTCTCAAACGATGTAAAACAGGCCGGCAGCTATGAAGCAGTGTTCAATGCATCCGGTTTTGCAAGCGGTGTGTATTTCTACAATATCGAAGCCGAAGGATTCAAGGAAACGAAAAAAATGGTCCTTGTTAAGTAAGTAGTCATCAGTTTCATAAAAACAGATTTGATGAACAAGGGGGCGTGCCCCCTTGTTCTTTTATAAAGAAGGATTTCTATTTCATTAATTTCTTAAGAAGGATTATGTCTTCAGCAGTTGTTATTTTAACATTGCCTCTTAATCCAGCTATTAATCTTACTCTGAAACCTGAAGATTCAACTGCCTGGGCCTCATCTGTAAAATCGGTTTTTCTTAACTTAACCGATTTTGCGTAAGCTGAAGAAAGGGTTTTGTACCTGAACGCCTGCGGGGTTTGGATGAGAAAAAGTTTACTGCGTTCAACAGTCTCTTGCACAAAACCTTTCTTGTTAACCCGTTTAACTGTTTCTTCTGCTCTGCATCCGGGAATCACTTCACCGTACTTCAAAGAATCTTCAACAATACTGTTAACAAATGATTTGTTGATATTAGGCCTTGCAGCATCATGAATAATCACAATGTCATTGCCTGTGCATTCGATTTGCCGGAATGCATTCCTTACAGATTCAAACCGGGTTCTGCCGCCTTCAACAACTGCTCTAAGTTTCGTTATCCTGTACTTCATAGCAAGAGTATGGATCAGATCAAAATATGCAGGGTTTGTTGACACAAGAATTTCGGTGATATATGCACACTTCTGGAAAACTTCCAGAGAGTGGACTATTACCGGCTTACTGTATAAATTTATAAATTGTTTCGGCAGGTTGACGGAACTTCCTTTGCCAAAACGCTCTCCGCTTCCGGCAGCAGTAATTATACAAAATATTTTTCGGTTTTTTCTCACTTATAATTTAAAAAAATACCCCGTTTACTGATCACGGGGTAAAAGATTTAGTCTAAACTAATTACAATCTCGTAAGTTCATATTACAAGCATTGCATCGCCGTAGCTGAAGAAACGGTACTTATCCTTTACTGCTTTTTTGTAAACTTTCATCACAAGATCTTTATCGGCAAAAGCGCAAACAAGCATTATCATTGTTGATTGCGGCTGATGGAAATTAGTTATGAATTTATCAACTACTTTCAGTGTTTGCGGAGGATAAACGAATTTGTCGGTCCAGCCTTTACCGGAACGGATCAGTCTCCCGGCAGTTGTGTTGGCTTCAAGAACTCTGGCAACTGAAGTTCCGCAGGCTATGATCTTCTTTTTATTCTCAACTGCCCTGTTAACAGCTTCGGCAGTATAATCAGGGATCTCGAAATATTCAGAATCCATCCTGTGTTTTGTAAGATCCTCTACTTCAACATGCCGGAATTTGCCAAGACCTACGTGCAGTGTAACAGGTAATATGTTTATCCCCTTTTTATCAATTTTCCTTAATAGTTCTTTAGAAAAATGGAGACCCGAAGCAGGTGCAGCAACTGAACCGATGTTTTCTGCAAAAACTGACTGGTAATTTTCCCTGTCTGCATCTGTTGGTTCACGTTTAATGTATTCAGGCAGCGGGGTTTTGCCAAGCTTATCTATATATTTCTGGAAGTCACCGCGGTAATTGAATCTTACGATCCTTCCTCTTGAAGTAGTGTTGTCTATTACCTCACAATAGAGGTTCTTTGTAATAAATATCTTATTTCCAATACGTACTTTTCTGGCAGGATCAACAAGCACATCCCAGATATTTTCATCCTGGCTTAGCTGCCTTAAAAGAAATACTTCAATTTTAGCATTGGTCTTTTCTTTGGTTCCAAAAAGTTTTGCTGCAAATACTTTAGAATCGTTCAGAACGAGGCAATCGCCTTCATCCATATGATCTATTATGTCTTTGAATTTCTTGTTTTCAAGCTCTTTAGTCTTTCGGTTAACAAGCATCATTTTGCATTCGTCACGGGGAGATTTAGGATGCTGAGCAATAAGAGTCTTTGGAATAGAAAATTTAAAATCTGTTGATTTCATTTATGTTCCTTAATTTTAGTTTAATCCTTTGTAAATGTTTCTGCCCGGGAATACTGCCTGTTCACCAAGTTCTTCTTCGATCCTAAGAAGCTGGTTGTATTTTGCAGTCCTGTCAGTTCTCGAAAGTGATCCGGTTTTTATCTGTCCTGCATTTGTTGCAACTGCAATATCTGCAATTGTAACATCTTCGGTCTCACCGCTTCGGTGGCTGATGACATTTGTATATGAATTTGATTTTGCAAGCTCGATTGTTTCCAGAGTTTCGGTTAATGTGCCGATCTGGTTGACTTTAACAAGAATCGAGTTTGCAATCCCCTGCTCTATTCCTTTTTTCAGAATTTCTTTATTTGTGACAAAAATATCGTCACCAACAAGCTGGACCTGAGAACTTAATGCTTCAGTCAGCAATCTCCAGCCATCCCAGTCTTCTTCACCCATAGCATCCTCAAGCGAAATGATCGGGAAATTCTTTACCATTTGCTTATAAAGATCTACCATTTCTTCTGCAGATTTACTCGGTATATGAGATTTGTAGAAATCATATTTTCCCTTGTTCCACATTTCACTCGCGGCTGCATCCAATGCAAGGTAAACATCTTTTCCTGCCTTATAGCCGGCACCTTCGATACCTGCAATTATAACTTCAAATGCTTCTTCATTCGATTTCAGATCTGGAGCAAAGCCGCCCTCATCTCCTACTGCAGTACTCAGATTCTTCTTATGTAAAACATTCTTAAGAGAATGAAAAACTTCTGTACCCATTCTTAATGCTTCGCGGAAAGTCTTTGCTCCGGCTGGTATGATCATGAACTCCTGGAAATCAAGGTTATTATCGGCGTGTCTTCCGCCATTTACAATATTCATCATTGGCACCGGAAGCACTTTTGCATTTGTTCCGCCTATGTACTTATAGAGCGGCAAGCCATAATACAATGCCGAAGCCTTTGCAGCTGCCAGAGATACACCTAGAATTGCATTGGCGCCAAGATTCGATTTGTTTTTTGTCCCGTCAAGCTCATTTAAGATCGTATCGATCTTTAACTGATCAGTGGGGTCAGCATCGATTAATGAATTCGCAATAATATCATTCACATTGGCTACAGCTTTTAGAACGCCTTTGCCCATATATCGCTTCTTATCGCCGTCTCTGAGCTCAACAGCTTCTTTTTGACCGGTTGAGGCACCGGAAGGAATTGCAGCTCTGCCTAATATGCCATTATTTAAAATTACATCTACCTCAATTGTTGGATTGCCCCGGGAGTCTAGTATCTCTCGGGCTTTGATTTGTGCTATTTTTGCCATTTTTGGGGAAAATTAAGTACAAATATAACATACAATTGCTGGCTAAACAATTCCGTTTTTATTGCCTTTTGTT
>JAUQWT010000011.1 GCA_030835005.1 Ignavibacteria bacterium
TTGTATACCTGTAACAAGGGAAAAACTGCAGTTCCTATGATTATTTACATAATATACTGTATTTGAAAAAGTTCAAAAAAAAGGGAGCCGCTTAAGCCCCCTTGTTCACTGCAAAGATTGAATTCTATTTAAAATCTAACAATTCAACGTCAAAAATCAACGTAGCATTTGGCGGTATCACGCCCCCCGCTCCGCGAGAACCGTAACCCAATTCCGGCGGTATTGTAAGCCTGCGTTTACCGCCGACTTTCATCGTCATTACTCCCTCATCCCATCCTTTAATAACCTGTCCTATCCCTATCTTGAACGAAAAAGGCTGGTTCCGGTCTCTTGAGCTGTCAAATTTTTTTCCGTCCGGAAGAGTGCCTGTATAATGAACTGTAACTGTTTGTCCGGATCGAGGTGAAGCACCGTCCCCGGTCTTTTCATCGGTGTACTTTAAGCCTGATTCAGTTGTTACTTCACTTCCTGTCATATAGTTTTGGGGATCTCCTTTGATGATTATAATTAATATTCAAGTTTGGTTTTTATTATGTACTCTGTTAGAAGATCAACAGTCAGTTCGATATCTTTTAAGCACAGAGTTTCAACAGAAGTATGCAAATAGCGGGTGGGTACAGAAACCACACCAATTGCAACTCCGCCGCGGGATTGTGAAATGGGGTCAGCGTCAGTCCATGTGTGACCATAATCAACATCAATCTGATATGGAATTTTCTTTCTCTTCGCTGATTCAACCAGCTCTTCTGCCATTTTATTATTGGTTCTTACTCCACGTGTTATTACGGGTCCGGCGGCTATCTTTGTATTGCCGAATTTCTCTTTCGGTATTTCAGGCTGATCAGAGCAGGGTATTACATCTATTGCAACTGCAGCTGTAGGTTTGTTGCTGTAGGCATTTACTCCGGCTCCCCACACTCCCGTTTCCTCCTGAACCGATGAGACTCCGCATACCGTATGCTTCAGGTTCTTCACTTTCGTTAATTTCCTCAGGGTCTCGGCTACTATGTAGACACCGATCCTGTTATCCCAACATCTTGCCATTGCAGTTCCGTTGGTCATTTCCTCATAGTCTCCGCCAAATACAACCGGGTCGCCAACTGAGACATATTTTTCGGCATCCTTCCTGTTTTTGGCGCCTATATCAAGCCACAGATCATGCAGCTCAAGCTTTTTATCCCTTTGAGTGTTTGTGAGCAGGTGAAGAGAGGTTCTCCCGATAGCGGCCGATACAGGACCTTTCTTAGTGAGTATCCTGGCCCTGTGAGAAGCCAGTATGGTTGGATCGACGCCGCCAATCGGCCTTACGTAAATGAAACCTTCGTTGTTTATATAATTGATTATCAGCCCTATCTCGTCTGAGTGGCCCACTATCATTATGGTTTTTTCTTTACCCGGATTTAAAACGGCGCTTAAGTTACCGTGTATATCACGGGAGAGATTTGAGCAGAATTGTTTTACTTCTTTTTCCCAGATCTTTTGGACCGGTTCTTCGTGGCCCGAAGGGGCAGGAGTATTGACCAGGTCAACAAGGAATTTTTTTTGTTCGTTTGTCATATTAAGTTAGTATTAGCAGTAGTGTTTCATAACAGAAATACAATAATGCAGTTGCAGATTTAAAGACTTTTAGATAATTCAGAAAAGAGGTCTATGAAGCTATTTTCTGGTCGTTGAATTTTACGTTTACAATCGTAGAAATTCCCTGTTCTGCCATTGTTACTCCGTACATTGAATCTGCTGCTTCCATTGTACGTTTGTTGTGGGTAACAATTATGAACTGCGTATCTTCGGAAAATTTTCTTATGATCTTTATGAAGCGGTCAATGTTGGCATCGTCAAGCGGTGCATCTACCTCATCAAGTATGCAGAAAGGAGAAGGCTTAACCTGGTAAATAGCAAAAAGCAGTGCAATGGCTGTCAGGGTCTTTTCGCCGCCCGAAAGCAGATCAATAAGCTGCGGCCTCTTGCCTCTGGGTTTGGCTATTATATCTATTTTTGCATCCAGCGGGTCCGGATTATCCGGATCGATAACAAGCCTCAGATCAGATTCATCACCTTCCATGAACAATTCGCGGAAAATAGCCATGAAGTTCTGCCTTATCAGTTCAAATGTTTCGGTGAATTTATTCTGTGCAGTCTTGTTTATTTCATCTATCAGATTGATGAGGTCTGCTTCTGCTTTTACGAGGTCATTTCTTTCTTCAATCAGTTTTTCAAGCTCCAGTTTCTCCTGTTCGTAAATTCCAAGCTCCATTTGCCCGGAACCGCCAAGCTGCCTCAGCTTATTCCTGTGCCTGTCTATATCAGCCTTTGTCCTCAGAAAATCATACATCTGGTTATCATCGTATGCCATGTATCCAATATCTATCTCATATTCCTCTTTGATCCTGTCTTTATGCTCTTTGATCTCCAGCCTGTCTTTTGTAAGCTGCATCTCGCTTTTGTGGATAAAGTCAATAATAGCATCCCTGCCGTTTCTTAATGACTTTTGTTCCTGCTCAACTTTATCAACCAGTGAACGCTTGACTTCGTATTCGCTTCTTATCAGGCTGAAATCTGATTCAATGCCGGCTCTTTCAGTTTCAAGAAGCTTAAGCTTTGGCCTGCTGCCGGTTGAAGTGCTGTCGGGGTTATATGATTCTATTTCTGTCCGGAGCTTTTTGATCTCTGAATCGTATTCACTGCA
>JAUQWT010000134.1 GCA_030835005.1 Ignavibacteria bacterium
ATGATCTGATCAATATCATAACTGGGCAGCGCAATGATCTTCTTCCCATCCCAAATGATGTTTTGGTTCATTGGTTCTTTCCTTACATCACACTTGGGCATGTTGCATAAAAAGCAGCAGCGTGGATTGCATGGATCTAAATGAACAAAAAGTTCTACTTTCCCGGTATCCAGTTCCTTTTTAGCTACAGCTTCCAGGCGATGGAATGAATCATGGCTTTCGCTCACGCTTTGATAGTACGGTACTATCAAATGAAAATCTACCATGAATGTGTCGCCGGATTTCCAGTACCTTAGCCTGTGTACGTCAATCCAGTTTGGATGCGTGTTTCTTTCCTTCTCCAGTACAGCGGCAATACTTTCAATTATTGCCTTATCGGTTTCATTCATTAATCCGCCTACGGATTCCTTTAACAGATCTTTTCCTGTCCATAAAATATTAAGAGCCAGAATAATTGCAATTATAGGATCAAACAGAGTGATATCAGTAATCAACACCAATATCAGAGCAGCAACTGCGCCAAAGCTCGTTACTGAATCTGTCAACACATGCTTTCCATCTGCAATAAGCACAATGCTTTTGGTTCTCTTGCCCGTCCTTATCAAATATAATCCAAGCAGAAGATTAGTAATACTTGCCACTGTAATGATTGCTGCACCTGAATCCAGAGAAGATATTTCTCTTCCGAAAATAATATCTCTTACTGCATAAAAAATTATAGAGATCGCAGCAATAATAATCAGTGCGCCTTCAAACCCTGCAGAAAAAAATTCAACTTTCCCGTGGCCATAGGGATGCTCAAGGTCAGGGGGTTTTGTAGCGAGGTGCAGGCTGTAAAATGCAAAAGATGTTGCGAAAATATGAACAACGGATTCAAGGGCATCTGAAAGTACTGCTGCCGAACCTGTCAAAAGATATGCACCCATCTTACCAAAGAACATTAAGAATCCTATGATCAGCGAGATAAGAGCTGCTTTCTTCTTCAAAGCGATTTGTGCAGTTTCCATTACTTCACAAATATAGCTTAAAATTACAATGTTTTAATATTTACTTTTTTAGCTCTTGACAAAAAAGTTTCCTTTGATTATTTTGGAAACCTAGGAAACGAAAATAGTTTCCATAATTTAAGAGATTACATATTTACAGTAATTTAACAATGCCTGAAGTCACCGAAAGAGAAAAGATCCTGTATTTCACTCACGCAAAGTTCATTACCGAGGGTTTCTACAAAACCACTATGGATGAAATTGCCCGTGACCTTCAGATCAGCAAGAAAACTATTTACAAACATTTTGAATCAAAAGAAGACTTGCTTTCCTGTGTATGTGATTCAAGGATCGAAATGATCCATAAGTTTATGGATGATATAGTTGATTCCGATGAAGATTCCATTACGAAATTTCTCCGGATACTTAACAAACAAAAGAGCATGTCAATGAACTGCAGTGTAACATGGTTCAAAGATCTTCAGGTCCACGCTCCGCATCTGGCAAAGAAATTTGATGAAGTAAGATCTGACAAAATAACCAGTATGCTTGTTAGGCTGCTCGATCAGGGCAAAAGAGAAAATATGATAGAAGATGTGCCGAACGATATTTTAATAACAGCCCTTAACGGTGCAATGGAATCAGTAACAAAAGCAGATTTTATTCTTAACAGTAAATACTCATTCCACGAAGCAATGAAGATCACTGCCGAAATATTCTTTAACGGATTTTTGACACCTCTTGGCAGAGATAAATATTCAAATACAAAAAAACTTTTTGATAATGTACTTCAATAAAGTTCTATATTTCATATCATGAATAAATTAACAATAACGCTGATTACATTACTGCTGGCAGGAATAACTTTCTCTCAGGGTGTAACAACACTCAATCTTTCCGAGGCAATTAATCTTGCCAAGAAGAACAATCCCGATTATGTAATGGCAAAGCTAGATCTTATGAAGGCGGATAAGAAGGTCTCTGAGGTCTACAGCGAGAACCTGCTGCCGACAATTACTTTGAACTCACGGTATTCAAGGGCCTTTAAGAAGCAGGTCTTAAGTTTCTTGGGTCAAACAATAGAAATAGGCTCGGATAATAGTGTGACTACTACGATTGACGTCTCCGAGCCTATTCCCTTTTTGGGGACGCCGGTATTTAATGGCATTAAAATAGCAGAATATTATTCTAACATACAAAAAGAGAATGTAAACCAGGTTGAAGCAAAGATCAAATCAGATGTGAAAAAATCCTTCTATAATGTGCTTCTTCTTAAAGAGCTTATCAGGCTGAACGGACAGAGCATTGATAATGCAAATGAAAACTTAAGAGTTGTTGAAGCAAGATACAGGGCAGGAGTTGCTTTGGAGTATGACTACCTTAGAGCAAAAGTTAAGGCCGAAACTCTTGTTCCTCAGCTTACTCAATCTCAGAACAATCTTCAGATAGCCAAAAAGTATCTCAAAAATACAATAGGTTTAAAAGATAATAATGACATAGATGTCACCGGAAACCTCCTCTATGACAGCACTGAAGTTTGGGGAACAATGGATGACCTGATCCGCAGTATTTCAGAAAAGAATGTTGCAATGCGCCAGCTTAGGCTTAGTAAACTTATTAACGAGCAGCTTGCAGATGTCACTTATTCAAACTACCTACCGAAATTTTATTTGTTCGGGCAGTATTCACTTCAGGCCAGTGAAAATGATGACGTCTCCATTTCAAGATACAGGTTTTATAATATAATAACTGCAGGAATTGGTTTGACGTGGAACCTTAACCTGTTCCGCAACAGCTATGCCGAAGACCAATCGCTTCTTGAGGTAAAAAAATCTGAAGAGCAGATTTCTAAAGTTAGAGAGCTCTTGAAAACTCAGGCAGAAAGTGTGATCCTCAGGATCGAAGATGCAAAAAACAGAATACGTTCTCAGCAGGAGATCGTTTCAACCGCTGAGCGCGGTTACGAACTTGCAGTAATAAGTTACAAAAACGGCGTGCTTAACCAGATAGATGTTGTTGATGCAGAACTTGCATTAAGCCAGGTTAAGCTTGCTTATGTTCAGGCTATTTATGATTACCTTATCGCCAGGACAGACCTTGAACAGCTTTTGGAAAAGTAATTCTTTAAAAATAATTTAATATGAGATATAAAACTATATTCCCTGTTATCCTTCTCTTTACCGGAGTGTTCATGTTTACCGGCTGCGGCAAAGGCGGAGGCGAAACAAAAGTGCAGGAAGAAAAAAAGCTCCCGCTTGTTAAAGTCAAAACAATAGAGTCGGGTACCTTTCATGATGATTTTAAAGTATTGGGTGTTATAAAACCATTTACAACTGCAAAAGTCTCTTCTGAAGGCGGCGGCCTGATAGTTTCGCTGAGCAAAGATAAAGGAAGCTATGTAAGAAAAGGCGAAGTTATTGCGAGGATAAAACAAGATGTTGAAATTGCCACTTATGACCAAACCGAAGCGCAAATTGAACTTGCAAGAATTAACTATGAAAAGCAGAAACAGCTTTTTGAAGATAATGCAACAACAGAAATTCAGTATTTGACCGCCAAATGGCAGTATGAAGCTGCTTTAAAAGGACAGGATGTTCTGAAGCAAAGACTGAAGACAGGGTATGTTCGCTCTCCTATCAGCGGAGTAGTTGATGAAAAATTTATGAACAAAGGAGAAATGTCGGCTCCGGGTTCACCAATCGTTAATATTATAGATATTTCTACTGTAAAGATCTCAGCAGGTGTACCTGAAATGTACCTGACAAAGGTAAAAATGGGGCAGGAAGTGAAGATCACAGTTGACGTTTTGCCGGGTGTGGAATTCGCAGGAAAGATAAGTTACATAGCACCTGCGCTTCAGGGAACAAGCAGAACATTTGAGATTGAAATACTGATAAATAACAGAGATAAACTTCTAAAACCCGGAATGAATGCAAATGTGGAGGTAACTGATTTCAGCCGCGATAATGCAGTGGTCATTCCACAGGATATAGTTATTGATTACGGCGATGAGCAGTACTTGTTTGTAATTGAAGGCGATATTTCAAAGAAAAGAGTGATCAAAATCGGCGGCAGGCACGAGAATAATGTTCTGATTGAAAGCGGCTTAAATCCGGGAGACAATCTTGTTACAGACGGCTTCCAGGCGCTGAAAGATGGCGATAAGGTTCAGGTAGTTAATAACTAATAACAAGAACTGAATTATGAAATTTTTCAAATTATTCATAGATAATAAAGTAGTAGTCTATATATTTTCATTTCTGATAATACTTGCAGGAATTTCGGCATATATTTCACTGCCAAGAGAGGCATCCCCTTCTATTCAGATACCCTATGTTTTCATTTCAACTGTGTATATCGGAGTTTCTCCTGAGGAAATGGAAAAACTTGTTACAATGGAAATTGAAAAACAGGTAAAAGCGATTTCTGACATTAAGCAGATAACTTCTGTTTCAAGAGAGAGTTTTTCTTCAGTTACAGTTGAGTTTAACCCTGATGTGAAGATAGATGATGCACTGCAGAAAGTGAGAGATAAGGTATCAGTTGCAAAATCTAACATGCCAAATGATATTGAAGAACCTGTAATAGCCGAAGTTAATCTTTCCGAGCAGCCTATACTTTATATTAATATCTCAGGGAATTACGGATTGGCAAAGCTCAAAGAGATAGGAGACCAGTTCAAAGATAAGATTGAAGGGGTACCCGGAGTGCTTAGCGCCGAAGTTGTTGGCGGTCTTGAAAGAGAAGTTAAGATAAATGTTAATGCCGACCGGCTAAAGTACTACAGCCTTGGCCTGAATGATATAACCAATACTATCAGCACCGAAAATCTTAACATTCCGGGAGGCAGCGTTGATATTGGAAGTCTTAATTACCTTATCAGAGTTCCCGGTGAGGTTGAGGATCCCAGAGTATTTGGTGATCTTATCGTAAAATCTGATCTGAAGGGTAATCCAATATACATAAGGGATGTGGCACAGGTCATTTACGGTTATAAAGAAAGAACAAGCTATTCACGTGAAAACGGATTAGATGCAGTTACAATAATTATCAAAAAGCAAAGCGGAGAGAACCTCGTAAGAATTGCTGACGAGATAAAAGATATACTGAAAGCTGAAAACAAGAATCTGCCCCAGGGTGTAACAGTGAGCTTAACCGGCGATCAATCGAAATCGATCAAGAATACAGTTCATGAGCTTGAAAACGGAGTTATAACCGGTGTTATTCTTGTCGTTGGCGTCCTGTTCTTGTTCCTGGGGTTAAGAATAGCATCTTTGACCGCAACTTCTATTCCTCTGTCTTTCCTTATCTCATTCTTGGTCCTGAATGCAATGGGTGTTACGCTGAATATTGTTGTGCTGTTCACGCTCATTCTTGTTCTTGGTATAATTGTGGATGATGCCGTTGTTGTGATGGAAAATATTTTCCGCCTGCAGGAAAAAGAGGACTACTCTCCCTACGATGCCGCAATTGAAGGGCCAAGGGAAGTTGCCTTCCCTGTTACAGTTGCAACACTAACCATCATAGCTTCATTCTTTCCACTTCTATTCTTTCCGGGTATTGTTGGAGAGTTCATGAGATATTTGCCGATCACTTTGATTGTGTGTTTATTCTCTTCGCTGTTTGTTGCTATGGTTATTTCTCCGGTGCAGGCAGCGGTTTTTATTCATGTTAAGAAACAGAAAGAAAAAAATGCAAAGAAGAAATTCCGTCCTGTCAGCCGGTTCATTGAGCATTTTGATGAGAAGTTCTTCTCAACCGTAATTAGATGGTATGAAAAGACGCTTGTGTACTGTTTAAAGCACAGAAGGCTGGTTGTTTTCGGAACTGTTGGCTTGCTCATAATTTCTTTCATTGTTTACGGAAAGTTCAACAACGGAGTAGAGTTCTTTCCGGATATTGATCCAAGGCAGGCAAACATCAATATAACTTTGCCAAGCGGCACTAATATAGATAAGACCAATGAACTTACTAAAATAATAGAAGGCAGAATTAAACCGTACGATGATATTGAGTATTATGTTTCAAATGTAGGTTCATCCAGTAACCCAATGGATTTCGGAGGATCTGTATCAAATAAAAGTACTATAACTGTCAATTTTTATGACAAGCTTGATAGAAAAAGAAGCTCATTTGAAGCTATGGAGGATATTCGTACTGCGATTTCCGGAATTGCAGGAGCTGATATTGATATTCAGAAGCAGGCTGGCGGACCACCGACAGGTCCTCCGGTCAATATCGAGATTTCCGGCGATGACTTTGTCAGGCTTGGGCAGATCTCAAATGAAGTCAAGGGAATGATACAGGATATTCCCGGACTTGCCGATCTGAAAAGCGATTTCAATGAATCGCGGCCCGAGATCAAAGTAACTATAGATAGAGAAAAGGCTGCACTTTATAAGCTTAGTACTGTCTCAATTGCTTCAACGATCAGGACGGCAATTAACGGTACTGAAGCAAGCAAGTTCCGCGTAGGCGAAGATGAATATGATATTACGGTAAGATTGGATAAAACTCAAAGAGATAACGTTTCTTCGATAGAGAATCTCTACATTACTAACAAAGACGGGCAGAACATACCGTTAACATCCGTTGCTTCAATCGCTTTTTCGGGCGGATTGGAGAAGATAAGCCGGAAAGATCAGAAACGTGTAGTAACTATTTCTGCGAATGCTGAAGGCAGGCTTGGCAACGAAGTCTTAAAAGATGTTATGGATAAACTGAAAGAGTACAAGATGCCTGATGGTTACATGATCACATATACAGGTGAAAATGAAGACCAGAATGAAGCTTCATCATTTTTGGGGAAAGCATTTCTGACCTCACTGCTGCTGATTTTCCTTTTCATGGTAATGGAGTTTAACTCGATCAGAACTCCATTGATAATCATGTTCTCTGTTATGCTTTCTCTTATCGGAGTATTTTTCGGGCTGCTGGTGACTCAGACTCCTTTTGGAATTATGATGACCGGTATCGGTGTGATTTCGCTTGGCGGTATTGTGGTTAGGAATGCAATCGTTTTGCTTGATTTCCAGAAAGAGCTTGTAAAACGCGGACTCTCAAGAGATGAAGCCCTTATTCAATCGGGTGTTATCAGGCTTAGACCAGTATTTCTGACTGCCGCATGTACAATACTGGGGCTTGTGCCCTTAACAACCGGTGTGGATTTCGACTGGAGAACATTCAGCTGGGTTATCGGCGGTGAGAATACTGCTTTCTGGCGCCCGATGGGTGTTGCAATTATTTTCGGCCTTTCGGCATCAACATTCTTAACCTTGGTTGTTATTCCCGCTATGTTTTCAGGGGTGGATGATTTCTTTCTTAAATTCAAAAAGAAGAAACCGGCTGAAATTACTACGGCAAAAGGAAGCGAAGAAGCTCCGGCAAAAGTATAATCAAGATTTTTACCTCCGTTAAATTCACCGCTCTTTAATGGTTAGAGCGGATGTTGATTGACGATAAAAGGCGGGTCCAATGGATCCGCCTTTTTGTTTACTTCATGTTTATAGATAATTATCATAATATTTTCTAAGCAGAATCATAGAAATTAGACTGCACCCATATTATTTTGAAATAAATTACTTAAAATGCCATGAAGTCAATAATTAGAATTTTATTCTGTATTGCCTTAATGAATCAGTATGTTTTTTCAGGTAGTTTTACAGTAAATAATGTCACGCAGTTTCAGGCTGCCTTGAACTCATCAGCAGCTAACGGGCAAAACGATACAATCAATGTAATGCCCGGAACTTATAATGTAAATCCTTCTCTTACTTTTGCATCCGGTGAAAATTTTTTTCTTCTTATTAGAGGTTCAGGCAGCCCTGTGCTTGATGGAGCAAATTTAAGGCAGGTGCTGCAGTTAAGCACTACTTCACCGGCTGCGGATGTAACAATAGATGGATTAATACTTCAGCACGGTAAAGCAGATTACGGGGGCGGACTGAATATCCTGACCCAGAGTGCTGATATTTCGGTAAGGAACTGTATTACAAACGATAACACGGCAAACTATGTTGCAGGCGGTGTAAATCTGTTTTCAAACACAGGTTCAGTAACAGTATCCTCAAGTTCGTTCAGCAGAAATACTTCA
>JAUQWT010000135.1 GCA_030835005.1 Ignavibacteria bacterium
TCCGTTATCAACAACCCTCAGCTTCCACTGGCCGTATGAATTCTCACCATCAAACAGCCAAAGCTTATCAATTGGTTTAAACCTGCCTGTGAAAGGAGGCACAGCAAGAGAGCTATCGATAGAAATATTCGCATCGTCATCCAGTATAGTTCCTGTATAATTATTGCCATCCCAGCCAACTCCGCCTGCAAGAACGATTTCCGTTCCTTCGGGAGATATAAGGCTGAATTGAAGATCGGCATCAAAAGTATGCTCTGCATTGATCAGCACATTAACATCAAGTATTGTTTTTGCAATCGGATTATTGAGTATAGATACGAAACTTGTTTCTCTTGCAGATGTAATTGTTATAGGTACATCCTGGCTGGCAAATGTTTTATCATAAAAACCAGTGTTTCGCACGAACATGAGTTTAGAAGGTGCAATACTTCCCGGTGGATTTACCCCCTTTCCCCCAAGAGGATATGTGATAAAATTAGGAACGGGAACATTATCCTGTGCCGCTATGTAATAATAGAATCCTTCGCTCATTGGTATCACCGGCAAGGTAAACCGGAAGCGGCTGGAAGAAATACTTGTGCCTGTTATTACTTTCACATTATTGTTTTGCAGTGTACGGTAATAAAGACGCGGTGAGTTAGGTCCTGTACTTACCCCCTGGTTATCAAATATATCAGCTTCAACTATTATCGAATTCATATAAATATTTGATTCAGGCGGGAATATTTTTATTATTGGCGGCACCTGGTCGTAAATTGTGCCCGGACCCTGCGGAGTCATTTGAAGACAGGCAAAAGCATCGATGCTGCCATAACCCATTTCTTCATTCCACATACCGTTTTCTTTGGGGATACTGTACGAATAATTGCCAACCTTGCGGGCAGATCTTTCGATTATCATTTTGACAGAATCACCAGATAGTTCAATATTCTTTGATAAGATAAGTCCGGCAACTCCGGCCGCAAGCGGTGATGAGCATGAAGTTCCATTTCCGCAAATACACCAAGAACCAAGCAGCTGAGTAGTCCCTATATAAGTGCATGGAGCCACGATTTCCATTCCTTCTCCGTAACATGCGCCCCAATCCTGTACTCCTCCGATATTATCACAGCTTACTTTACTTTTGCGCTGATTGCAGGGGCTTAATCCCCCAACGCCAACAACCTCGGGCATTGATGCGGGATAAATCACCTGGTTAGTATCAGCATTGCCGGCGCCTCCAAACACAATAGCACCTTTGCCATTCCTTCCAAAATGCACTGCATTCTGTATAGCAAGAGTTATGAGCGAGCCGGGAATTCCCCCGCCCCAGCTGCAATTCATAACGCATGCTCCGTGAGACCAGGCCCAGTTGAGTCCTTTTGCAAGTATCAGATCGGTCGTAAAAGCCTCGGGAGCAGGACCAAAAACTCTCACCGGCATCACATAACAACTGAATGCAACACCCGCAGTACCAACAAAATTATTGCCTGTTGCAACTGCTGTTCCGCTTACTCCCGTACCGTGGTAATACTGATCATACGGCCTTTGATTGTTATCATATGCGTCATACCACAGGCTCCGGTCGCAAAGATTCGGCCTTAAGTCGGCGTGATTAGTATCAATACCGGTATCAATTATGGCTATCAGTACATTCGGATTGCCGGTCGTAACATTCCATGCAGGTTCAAGATTCATATCACACCCTGGAGTGCCTTGAATTCCATCAGGAATATTTGTACCTGTATTTTTAAGATGCCACATGTACGGTACAAGCGTATCATTGGGGAAATAGGCTCTTTCTGTCTCATGCTCAGTTCCGACAGAGTGCCCTGCATCAAGCAGCATTCCTGACCGGATAAAATTCGGGTGAGCGAACTCAACCATTGGCGTTAAGAAAAACTTGTTTGCAAGATCGAAAACGTTATCGCTGCCATTTGGGTTAATAGAGATCAAATAGGTATTATCAAAACCGGATATTTTTTCAATGATAGCAGCGCCGAATAATGTGTTGAGATTATTTACATCTGTTGAAGAAATATTTTTCCTGAACTTCACTATCACCTCATCAGTAGAGAAATGCAGGACTTTATCATTATATCTAAAAGACATGCCAACAAACTGAACATGACGGTTTTGCTTTACTAATTCCCTGATATCACCTGCAAGATTTTCTGATACGTTATCTTTTAGCTTAACTATCGAAACAGAGTTAACGCTTCCTGATTCGTATGTTGACTTAAACTCCATCGATTTTTCTGTATAAGGAGAAATGATGTTCAAAACCCCGCTCTTTTCATTTGAAGAAACTTTGCTCTTGAATTTTATCGAAAGGTATCCGTTAACCCGGTGCATATCAATTTTTTGATTCTGATAGTAAAGGAAATATTCATTGCTGTAAATAAAAGATGACAAAAAAACTAGAACAACAACAAAGCAAGTATATTTTTTCATAATTCCCTTGACTGCTTTTTTTGTAAATCTGATACGTAAAATTAAGCAAAAAATATGAGTAAAAATATGACCCTGAGCAGCAGATTAATCTTCATCAAATTCCCGTAGACTGCGCTGCTTCTTCTTAGCCCCATGTTTTTTCTTATCTTCAAGAATACCAAGTTTTTTGGAAAGACTTTTTACGGTCTTAACCCTGTATTTTTCCTTCTTCAAAGCTCCTTCAAGAAGCTTCACGAATTTTTCTGTCACTTTTTTCTTGTTGCCAAGCTGGGTACGTTCAGTCTGCGATACTACCCTAATATTACATTGACCATCTATCTTATTATACAACTTTTTAATGAGAATCGATTTGGCTTCATCAGAGAGTGTCATTGAATCATTGATATCAAACACAAGTTCAACTTTAGTTTCGACCTTGTTGACATTCTGTCCCCCTTTTCCGCCGCTGCGCGAGGTGTTGAAACTTACTTCCTTCAGTATTTTATTAATATCTATTTGATCTATCATTTCAGATAATTTAAATTATTGTTCTACAGGTGAAAAGCCCTTACCGATCTTTACGGACTTTTTGAGTGATCTTACAACATATTGCTTCGAGGCTTCGATCGACTTTATGAGCGTTTTACCCATTGCGAGGTTTGAAACAATAGCCGCCGAAAGCGTACAGCCGATACCGTGAGTGTTCTTGGTATTCACATAATTTGAACTGAACATATGAAAATACCTGCCGTCAAATAAAATATCCGTGCCTTTAGGAAGTCCCATATGGCTTTTCAAGTGGCCGCCCTTTATAAGCACGTTTTTAGCGCCCAGCTCATGCAGCATAACAGCGGCAGTTTCAAGGTCATCAAGTGATTCAATATTCATACCAGTTAATGCTTCTGTTTCTGGGATATTTGGAGTAACCAGATATGCCATGCGCAATAGACTTTTCTTCATTGCACGGATCCCGGGCCTGCTAAGCATGCGGAAACTGTTCTTTGAGTGAATTACGGGGTCAATAACAAGCTTCAGGTTTTTTCTTTTCTTCAAGGCATGTGCAACTGCCTCAACAACCTTATCATTAGCCAGCATTCCGGTTTTTACCGCCCTTATCCTGAAATCTTCAAATACACTATTTAACTGAGCCGTGATAACTGCACTTTTAATGGCGTATGAAGAAGTTACTCCTTTTGTGTTTTGTGCGGTTATTGCAGTTATAACACTAAGGCCGTAAACACCGTGATTTTTGAAAGTCTTAAGGTCACTTTGAATACCTGCACCCGCGCCGGGATCAGAACCGGCTATTGTTAATACACATGTTTTACTTTTCATATATCCTTTTTCTTAATTCTCTCACCGCTTTAATCGGATCTTTGCTTTTAAGTACCGAGCCTATCACAGCAGCTCCATGCACACCGGTTTGAATAACTTCCTCAATGTTGCCTAAGCCAATTCCACCGATAGCAAGCACGGGGATATTAACCTTTTTCAGGATTTTTCTAAGCTCTGCAGTACCTTTGGGTTTATCAGGCTTGAACTTGGATCCGGTTGCATATATATGTCCGTAGCCGATGTAATCTGCTCCTTCTTTTTCTCTTTGAACAGCTTCTTTTAATGAATGAGCCGTTCCACCGATAATTTTTCGGCTTCCTAAGAGTTTTCTTGCATCTTTTATACTGATGTCTTCTTTGCCAAGGTGTACTCCGCCAGAATTACTTACAATCATTGTAACATCAACCCTGTCATTGATTAGGAAAAGTACGTTATGCTTCCTGCAAAGTGCAGCAATCTTTTCAGCGGTTTCAACAAGCTCAATAGAAGACATTGATTTATCCCTGAACTGTATAATATCCGCCCCACCTTTGATCGCCATTTCTGCAATTTCATAGTGGGAATACTTTTTCTGTATTGCAGTATCTGTAATTACGCACAGCTTGCCAATGTTCTTCATCTATAAACTTCCAAGTGCTGATTTAAAATCTTTTATTGTCTTCCTGATATTTTTTGATGTCATCACTTCTCTTATGACTGCAACTCCATGCGCGCCACGCTCAATGCACTTAACAGCACGTGCCGGATTTATTCCACCAACTGCAAAAACGGGAATTTTGACTTTTTTGCATACTCGCTTGAGCATTTCCAAACCAAGCGGCGGGCCATATCTAATTTTTGCAGGAGTGCGGTATATTGGTCCGAGTATCAAATAATCAAAGCCTTCTTTTTCGGCAGAAACTGCATCACTCAATGAATGAACACTTTTCCCGCAGATCATTTTCCGTTCAAATTGTTTTACATGCGCCGGACTTATACCATTTACCGGTGAATGAATTCCGTTTGCACCTGCAAGTAAGGCAATATCCAGCCTGTCATTAATAATAATTTTAGTCTTTCTGCCCGCTATAGATTTGATCCTGCGAGCTAGTTTTAAAAATTCACCAGCCGGAAGATCTTTCTCTCTGAGTTGAATTGCTTCGACTCCGGCTTCAGATAGTTTTTTTGCAAGAATTGTAAGATTGTTACTTGATAATTTTCTATCTGTGATAACCAGTAGGCGGAAATAAACTTTTCCTTTTTGTCGAGTCTTCAACTTCTCTTAGTTGATCTTCTTTACGAACTTTTCCTTGCCGTCTGAATAATTGGTATAAATACCGGATGAATAATCGCTTTTCATAACAAAATGACCAAGTGTATTCCCCCTCTTGCTTTCAACCCATATCTGGTCATTTTCGGGGGTATTCTCTTCGTAAGTGAGTTTGTTCTTTGTACCATCTGAATGAACGACAAAATATTCAAAGTCATCCATTACTATAGATATCTTTGAGTCACCAAAATAGTAGCTTCCTTCAAGTCCCTGAGTTTTTGAGGAACCCATATAAATGAATACAAGCAGCAAAAGCGGAATAAATTTTATCATTTCTTATAATGTGGTTTGATTTGCTTTACAGTTATGAATTGATCATGCCATCAACCGGGCTTGATGCCTTTGCATAAAGCCTTTTTGGAATTCTGCCAGCTTCATATGCCAGGCGTCCGGCTTCAACAGCAAGCTTCATTGCCTTAGCCATAACTATCGGGTGCTCTGCCTGTGCGATTGCGGAATTCATAAGTATTCCATCAACGCCAAGCTCCATAGCAAGCGCCGCATCACTTGCAGTACCAACTCCGGCATCAACAATTAACGGAATATCTATCATATCGCGTATTATCTGTATGTTGTATGGATTGCGTATTCCCATCCCTGAGCCTATCGGCGCACCAAGCGGCATCACAGCGGCACAACCCATATCGGCAAGTTTCCTGCATGTGATGGGGTCATCGTTGCAGTATGGCAATACTATGAATCCGTCAGAGATCAACTCTTCTGCGGCTTTGAGTAATTCCGTCACATCAGGAAACAGCGTTTCATCATCACCAATTACTTCAAGCTTGATCCAGTTAGTCTCAAGCGCTTCCCGTGCCAGTTGAGCTGTTAAGACTGCTTCCTTTGCCGTAAAACACCCGGCAGTATTGGGTAATATTGAATACTTCGAGCGATCGATCATATTCATTATGCTCTCTTGTCCGTTTGGACTCGTCAAATTCAGCCTGCGTATAGAAAGTGTAATAAAATCAGTTCCGCTTGCCTCAAGCGAGCGTAACATTGTATCCGGATCCGGATACCGCGAAGTCCCCACAATTAATCTCGAGTTAAACTCTTTTCCTGCTATTGTTAAATTACTCATTTGCTTTCGTTCTATTTTAATGCCCGCTAAAGTTTTTAATTTTTGATTCTAATTCCGAAATCGACAATCCGATATCCGCAATCTACCTAACCTCCCTGCACAGCGTGTACTATCTCGATCCTATCGTTCTCTTTCAATATGGTTTCACTCCATTTGCTTTTAGGTACAATCGTATCATTCAACGCAACCGCAATTCCTTTTGGCTCTTTGCCGCTTAATTCTGCAATGACAATATCAACCATTGATGCATTTATGTTAAATTCTTTAACAACTCCGTTTACGCTTATTTTCATCAAGCTATCTCCTCATAAAATCTTGAAATCCCAAATCCTTTTAACGCTTGTGATCTATTGCCAGTTTGAATCCACCTGCTTAGTTCATAGGCTGTAACGGGAGTCAGTAATATTCCATTCCTGTAATGCCCCGTTGCGAAAAATAATCCTTCAATATCAGAATCACCAATGATCGGCATATGGTCGCGGCTTCCGGGACGAAGACCAACATCAATTGATTCAATTGGCAGGTCATAAATAGATGGCACTGCTTCCCAGCCTCTTTCAAGCAGGCGGAATATCTCTCCGGCTGTTGGATTTACATCAAATCCCATTTCCTCAACACTTGCGCCAAGTATCAGCCTTCCATCGCTTTTTGGAAGCAGATAAACATCCGGCGCGCGGACTACTTTTGTTACGCGGCATGAATCGTTTAACCTTAGATTAATAATCTGCCCTTTAACGGGTCTAACGGGCGGTAATAGATTTTCCGGTAGTCCCCCGATC
>JAUQWT010000136.1 GCA_030835005.1 Ignavibacteria bacterium
AAGAAAGAACAATCCGCCGTAAATGAATTTTAGAGAAAGTGATTCAGTTTTGATAGATCTTAGATCCCTCACAACGAAAAGTATGAACGCATAAGAAAGCAAGATATGCATAGTCGAAAAGGCAATCGAAAACGCAGCATATCCCTGCCATGCAAATGTAAAGAGCATTCCAATAATAGAAACCTGAGTAAGCCAGAAGAGTATACTGTACTTCTTTGAATCAACTTTTTCCGGCAGATAAGCATACAGTATTGCCAAGAATAATGCGTTATAGACCCATCCAAGTACTGCAAAGTGAGAATGTGAGTGCAGGATATTCTGAAAGATCAGCAGCTCGACCGGGTAAACAAAGACCATCCTCATGTAAGTCCCAATAAGGGCAACAACAACAAGGTAAAGAAGCGAAAGTGATATTTTGGATCTTAGTGTATTTATGATTCAGGTTTTTCTCTTTGCGGTCCGCTAATTGATCAAACTTTATCTTACCACTTTCATTTCAACTCTCCGGTTTTTCTGCATTCCTTCTTCTGTTGAATTATCAGCAATGGGGACTGACTCTCCATAACCTCTTGCAATAAGCCTTTGCGGCGAAATCCCCTGTGAGGCAAGATAAGCAACAACACTTTCAGCACGGTTCTGCGAAAGCTGAAGGTTGTAGTCATCGCTGCCCTTGGAATCAGTGTGAGCTGAAATTTCGATATTCACTGAAGGATTATCATTCAGGAACTTGACGACCCTTTCAAGCTCTATGTATGATTCAGGCTTAAGATCAAACTTATCAAAATCGAAATATATGTTATTCAGCACAACTGACTTCTCTTCAAGTGACCTGACGGATTGCAGAATGATATCCACAGTCAGCTCTTTGAAATCACTTTCGGAAGAAAGATCCACGCTGTTTGAAACTGAATAGTATCCCGTTTTTTCGGCAAAGTAGCTGTAGCTTGCACCGTTGGGAAGCGCTATGATATATTCACCCGTTTCAGGGTTTGAAGTAAGTGCACCGGCATTCTTGCTAGCAAAAAGATCATACCACAAAAGCTTTGCATCAAGAGGCTTCATATTTTCATCGGTAACTTTACCTTTCACAGTCACAACATTCCTGTTTGGCTGCGCTTCCGGCGGAAGCTTGATATAATATATATCGTACCCGCCTTTTCCCCCGGCTCTATCTGAAGAAAAATATGCGTACTTGCCATCGGTTGAAATCTTGTATGCAACATCATAACCTGCAGTATTCACCTCTTTGCCAAGATTGACGGGTTCGCTCCATTCAGTCCACGAGGAATCACTTAGCCTTACCGTCTTGAATACATCCAAACTGCCAAGCCCGTAGTGCCCGTCTGAGGAAAAGTATAGGGTCTTCCCGTCAGGATGAAGGAATGGCGAGCGCTCAGCATACGGTGTATTTACCATTGACCCGATATTAACGGGATTCTCCCAGCCTGTTTCACTCTTGATCGAAATCCATATATCAGTATTTCCTTCATACTCGCCGTGGTAGAACTGCCCGCCTTTTACAAACTCACCAACTGAGCCTTTCCTGTCGGAAGTGAATAAGAAGGCTTTGCCGTCTGCAGTCAGGAAACCGTCGCAATCCCAATACTGTGAGTTTAACGGTTTCGGAAAAGGCTTGATAGCGCTCCATCCTTTATCCGTGCGTTCCACGTAAAAATTGTCACCGCCGCCGATGTACCCTTTGTAACTGCCGAAAAGCACCAGAGTATTTCCGTCAGCAGATACACTGTTCACCGCATCATTTTCGGAAGTGCTGAATGGTGCTCCCATATTTTTAGGCTTTATCCATGTGCTTGCGTTAAGCAGCGAGTAATAAATATCCTCCCCTCCTTTTTTACCTTCTGCAAAGGTGAAATACATTGTCATCCCGTCAATTGTCAAGGTTGGGAAATATTCGCTTTTGGCAGTATTAATCGATTCAATATTTGTGACCTCAAGCTGTTTATCCTCTGCCTGAAAAAGCTCAATTATCCTGTCTGTTCTGTCAACTTTTTCTATGAACCACTCGCGGTACGTCTGGAATATCTTGATTGCGCCGGCCCAGTTCCTTTTTTCGATAAACGGCATTGCAAGTCTTTGCACGGCAACAAAGGCGTCTTCCTGGGGAGCGGTAAGATAAATGAACTGTTTGAGCTCTTCTTCAGAGCGGATTGTTTCAAGATCACGCTGAGAATACAGGACACTGAAGGGGATAAAGTAAAGAACTGTTATTAGAATAAGTATTCTCATTTCATAATATTAACAGCATGAAATGCGAAAGAATTTCAAAAGCTAATTCTTGAGCCTGAACTCAACCCTGCGGTTAAGTGCCCTGCCCTCTTCGGTTTCGTTTGGGGCTACCGGAGTTGTCTCGCCGAATCCTTTCGGTATCAGGCGCGCGGGATCTATTCCGATCGAAACAAGGTACTGCACAACGGAGCTGGCTCTTTCATCCGAAAGATGCTGATTGAACTGATCACTGCCAACATTATCAGTATGCGCATTTATTTCAACCATAAGCTCAGGGTTAGTGCTCATAAAGCGGAAGAGAAGATTCAGGGCCTCGTGAGATTCATCCTTTAGATCATACTTTCCTGAATCAAAGAAAATATTCTCGATCTTGATCGCCTTGCCGCTTTTTTTCAGCTCATCAATCGATATTACACTCATATTTGTACTGATCTGTTCAAAAGCCTTTGCTGCAGTAAGATCAAGGTAATTTACAACCGAATAGAATCCCTTAACATCAGCATAGTAGGCATAATACCTTCCCGTCGGAAGCGCGATGAAATACTCCCCTGTTTCAGGATCTGTTTTCGCAGTACCCACTTCTTTTTTCAGCTCAACATCTTCCCACTTAATAGTAGCCTCAACCGGGTCTCCGTTCTCATCAAGCACTTTTCCGTTAACCGTTACAACATCGCTAACAGGCTGTACTTCAACAGGAAGTTCCAGAAAGTAAATATCCTCTTCACCAAATCCCACGTCATTTACGGTTGAGAAGTAAGCGCGCTTGCCATCGGTTGATATCTTATATCCCCAGTCTTCCTGTGGTGTGTTTATTTCTTTGCCAAGATTGACAGGTTCGCTCCACTCGGTCCACGAAGAATCATTCAACCTGACAACTTTGAATACATCAGATTTACCAAGCCCCGGATGCCCGTCTGAGGAGAAATACAGTGTCTTTCCGTCGGGATGCAGAAACGGAGTGCGTTCAGTATATGGAGTGTTGATTACCGGACCAAGATTTATTGCAGTTTTACTCCACGTAGTATCCGAATCCTTAAGCACCACATAAAGGTCAGTATTCCCCCAGTACATCCCGTGAAAATAATCACCTTTGGCTTTGAACTCACCGGTCCCGCCCGGCCGCTCTGATGAGAATATCATTGCTTTACCATCTGCAGTCAGATATGCGTCGGCATCCCACCATTTTGAATTGATCGGTTCAGGATATTGCTTTACTTCGGTGAATCCCATTTTTGTCTTTTCTGTATAGAAATTATCACCGCGTCCGAGTGCATTTAGATAATTCCCGAAGAGCACCAGAGTATTTCCGTCTGCAGAAATGCTGTTTATATATTCATTGCTTTCGGTATTTATTTTCCCCGCAAGCGGCTTGGAAATTATCCAGTGGTTATTTATGTAGTGCGAAATGAAAACATCTTCTCCGCCTATATTATCCTCCCTGTCCCGGCCGGTGAAGAACAGTTTCCTTGCATCAGGCGAAATTACGGGACTGTATTCTTTTCCAAGAGAATTAATGTTGCCTCCCATGTTCTGAAGCCTGATGCCCTTTGCAGAGTCACTCAGGATCTCGATTATCTTCAGCATCCTGTCTTCGATGGGGGGAAATTTGCTGAGATTATCCTCGTAAATTTTTACAGCCTTTTTCCAGTCATGCTTAAAAATATAGGGAGAGGCTAGGTATTGAAGTGCAATAAAAGCGTCTTCGGATGGAGCATAAAGCTTTACAATATTTGAATAGTATTCCGGAGATTCGCCGTCATCAATCTGTATCTTCTGTGAGTAGGAAACCAGTGGTAAGAGTACCGAGACCAAAAATAACAGATAAAACCATTGCTTACCGTAATTTGACGGAGTTAACCCACATACAGTAAGATTTTTCATTAGTGTTAGAATACTATCTAACTTTAAAGTGTTATTTTTCACAAATTATCTATATTTTTTAAAATGGTCAAGACTATTGTAACTGTTTAAGGGTATATACATGGTGCCGGGAAGTAGTCCGTACGCACTGTACTTTGGTCAAAATGTCGTGTACGCAGCGTACAGTAAAAAGTGCCGTGTTGTAATAACAGATAGTTTGGGTGCGTACGCACTGTACTGGCACTTTTTTTTCCTTTGGGACACTGCTCTTGGCGATTGCGTAACAAAATCGAAGCATTTCAATTTCAAAGCGGTTCAAAAGACCGCTGTACGCAGCGTACTTATTATTTGTCATCCTGAACGCAGTGTAGGATCCATATTTCGCATTTCAAAAATACTCTGCAGAATGAATCATTATTGAAAAACAGTGTTTTGGAATGATCTTTTTGCTTCATAGAGATATAGATTCTTCGCAAACTGCGTTTGCTTAGAATGATACAGCCACAAAAAAAGTGCAGTGCTCAGTTTTTTGTCAAGCTGAATGCAGTAAAGTCGTTTGTTCGTAATGAAACTGCTTCAAAAAGAGCACAAAAATCCCAATATATGCCATAAGCATATATTGTACAAATATAATATGAAATTGGCATTTGTCAAGAGCAGGGCAAGATATTTTATGATAAGTGTATGGTTTTGCATAGGGTAACTGCTCAATACAAAACAAAAGACTACCACTAAGGCACAAAGACACTAAAGGGGAAATGTCCGAAAGGATATTCTGAAGTTTGTTCGGAATAGATATCCGTCAACTGACGGCTGCCTCCTTCCTGGCAAGAGTTTGTTTCATTTTATTAAGATCATCTTTTTAGTTTCAGTAAATACCTCCTTTCCTCCGCCTGAGGCGGAACTAACAGTTAATCTATAGAAATATACCCCTGATGAATAACCATACCCGGAAAAATCGATTTGATATTTGCCAGTTGACTGCTCTTCATTTACAAGTGTGGCTACTTCTTTACCTGTTATATCATATATTATCAGTTTCACGTTTGACATTTGTCCGCCTGTGGCGGATTTGACATTTGGCATTATACTGTATTTAATATTTGTAATCGGATTAAATGGGTTGGGGTAATTCTGATAAAGAACTAATTCATCTGGGAACTCCGTTGATATTTGCTGCAACCCAACCAAAAAAGTTGTATCTCCTCCATTGGTAGTATGGATGTTTCTGTTCTCTGTGGAAGAATTTGCTTTCATACCATACGCCCAGCCTAAACTTTGATTCAAGAATTCAATATCAGAAAAAACTCCAATTCCAAAGCTGGTATCTGGTACTTGGAATAACCAGTTATTTCCGCTATTTGTGGTTCTATATAATATGCCTCTTCTGTGTATACCACCATTGCTTATCATTCCACCCGCACCCCAAAGTGTATCTGCATTCGTAACAGAAAACCCGGAAATTCCAGTACCAAAAATTATACCCCCAAAGGGCAATGTTTGTGTTACCCAGTTTAACCCCCCATCTGTCGTTTTTTTCATATCTCCATTGGCTTTCCAGCCAGTTAAGCTATCTGTAAATTTAATATCCAGCCATACCCCCCCGGGTATAGTATACCAATTGTTACCGCTATCGGTAGTCTTATACAAAAAGTTTGAGCTTCTTGTCATGAAGCCAATTCTGCCGTTGTACATGTAAATATGGTCGGGATTAGGGGCGGGTGTTGCATCATATTTCCTTTCCCAGTTCGTACCCTTATTGGTTGTTCTGAATATGCCACCGTCAAAAGGCAGGTCATCAGCAAACCAGATAGTATCTTCATTCAATACGTGTAATCCAATTGTATTTGAACCGGATGGCAATGTTAAGTTCATCCAGTTTATTCCTGCATTGGTTGTTTTAAGCAATTTGTTTCCGCCAACAAAGCCGGTATCTTTATTCAGAAACTGTACTTTGTTAAAAGGTCTAACCGACGAGGTGTATTGCCGGTAAACTATGCTCCAGCTATCTCCGCTGTTGGTTGATCTGAGGATAAAATTAGTGTCGCTTGAAGAGCTAAATCTTGTTACAGCAAAACCGTTCAGGCTGTCAATGAATGTAATATCAGAAATTACTCTTCCGCCAAGATCAGGGAAGAATTGCTGGTACCATGTACCGTTGGGGGGATTTAGAGGCATTAAAAAAGCAAAAGTAATTAGGCAAAAAGAAAATAATGCTAACAGTATTTTAAAAAGCTTTTTCAAATTATTATTATCTGATTATCATAAATTAATTTACTTTAGATGAAATTACAATTTTCATGATCCTCTTAGTACGCTAAGATTCCGCCTTTTCAAGAATGCTAAAAAAACTATGATCATTTATTCTTTTCATTACCGAAATGTTTAATTGATCTTTTGGGTTCTGTGGGGCAGCTGCTTACTCCGCATTGCCTGCTTATATTGCCAATATAATCAGCATTCATAGTGGTTACAATCACTTTTTGAAGTTAAGAGACAGATTTTAAAAAAATTACTTAATAACAAATCACATTCAGGTGACAAAGTTAGTGCTATCAACAATTTCAGTCTAGACCCCTGCCTGCGCAGGGGTGACAGAAAAAACAAAAGGCGGCTTGCGCCGCCGTTTTCTAAAAACTCATCCGATGACTTTGGAGTCATCGGATTAGTGCGGCTACTTTTTAAATTCATACAACGCTATACCGCAGGTAACGGCTACATTAAGTGATTCGCACAGTGAAAAACCTTCGACCTTTACTTTTGTATAACCGGCATTCAGTATGGATTCGGATATTCCGTGCGCCTCGCTACCGAAAACTATTACTGATTTGCCTGATTTCACTGATTGAACTGGTTCAGCTGATTGGACTATTTGAGACAATGATCTTTCAGCATTAAGTGTAAATAAATAAACTGAATACCCTTCTTCTCGCAATTTCTTTAATTCTACGGTTAACTCAAGATCTTCATTAATATTTACGTGGAAAATTGCACCCTGTGATGAGCGAAGCACTTTGGAGTTATACGGATCAGCAGAGCCTTTGCCCAAAATAATACTGCTAACCCCAAACCAGTATGATGTACGGATAATTGTACCAAGGTTTCCCGGATCGCTAATGCCATCCAGAGCAATTATCAGCTTATCGGTTTTGTTTATGTTCTTTAAAGCATTTCCCTTGACAACTCCCACAATTCCCTGGCTTGATTCGGTTTCAACAAGCTTAGCGAATGACTTTTCCGGAAGAGCCTCAACAATTGTTTTTGTCTTACTTATCTTTTCGAGAATTCCCGGGTGTTTCGAAAGGTCAAGGTCATTCCTTAATATCATGTATTCAAGTTCATAGGGAGAGTTAAGGCATTCTTCAATAAGATGAAAACCTTCTATGAGGAATTTCCCTTCCTCTTCGCGGTTTTTTTTCTGCTTCAGGGAAGCAAACTGCTTTATTTGATTAGTAGTAAGTATTTCCTGTTCCCGTGATGAGTTCTTATACTTGCCGGTGAGTTTATTTACTTGCCGATGAGTTTCAGGAATTCAGAGCGTGTCTTTTCATCGGACTTGAATCTGCCCAGCATGCACGAAGCAGTTGCAACGGAATTCTGTTTTTCAACTCCCCGCATCATCATGCATAAGTGTCGTGCCTCGCTCACCACGGCAACTCCCTTTGGTTCAAGTATTTTGTTTATCATATCCCCTATCTCGCGCGTCATTCTTTCCTGAACCTGCAGGCGACGTGAGTACATTTCAACTATCCGGGGAAGCTTGCTTAAGCCAACTATTTTGCCGTTCGGTATATATGCAATGTGGCACATTCCGTAAAACGGCAGCATGTGGTGTTCGCAAAGACTATAGAAATCAATATCCTTTACAATGACCATTTCATCATAATGCTCGTTGAATATTGCTCCGTTCAGGAGATTCTCAATATCTTCGTCATATCCTTTTGTCAGGAACTTATAGGCTCTTGCAACTCTGCCCGGTGTGCGCACAAGCCCTTCCCTATCCGGATTTTCGCCCACTTCGTTCAGTATTCCCTTAACATAATCCTGCAGCTTTTCCAGCGATTTCCCGTTCATGCTTAGCTGGAGGCTCATATCATCATCATCATCGGTCATCTGAATTTGTTTTTTCTGTTCGCTCATTATCAGCCTTATTGCTTTCCCCTGTATTCGGCAGAATTGTTCACAGTTTCCTGCAGCCTGATGGAATACAGTTTTCTTGTTTTAGTGTTAACAAAATTCTCGATCTGTTCCCAGAATCTGACCGTAAGATTCTCGGTCGAAGGCAGAACGTCATTCATAAAATCAACGTCAACATTAAGGTTCTTATGGTCAACTTTTTCTATTATATGCTTTTCAACAATGTTTTTAAGTTCAGTCAGATCCATTACGAAACCCGTATTGGGGTCAATCTCACCCGAAACAGTCACTTCCATCACATAATTATGCCCGTGCCCGTTTGGGTTGGAACACTTTCCGAATATTTTCAGGTTTTCATCATCACTAAGCTTTGGATTGAACACCCTGTGGGAAGCGCTGAAATGGAATTTCCTCGTAATGAGCATATTTCACCCGGTAATTGCATTCTTTGAAGATATGTAATGAAATACAACGCTTAATATTAACAATAAGTTCATCAATATTAAATTCACAAATAAGTAGTATTCAAACATTCCCAAAACTGCCGAAATACATATTAGGAATATGTGCGTTCCTATTGATAATGAGCTTGCAACGGTAAGGAACGGCTTATTCATATACCAGGTTCTCGAAATAAAAGAGTCAGGGTTTTCTTTTTTTGACATTTTGCCTTTGACATTTGACATTAATTTTGAGAGCAGTGCCTTATCAAATTGCCAAAATAACTTATCCTGCCACCCGTAAATCACCATAAAAACCCTTTGCAGAAATGTCGTCCAATTATCCTGTGATATTATATCGTCTTTTGTTACGTTTTCTATCAGCCTGTTCACAGTGTTCCTGCCTGTTTGTTTGATAAATGATACCTGGTAGAAAATGAAATATGAGCATTGAAGCATCGAAAAGACCATAGCAGCAAATCCGGCAATAATAACCAGTGTATTGTCATACTTCTGATAAAGAATATATGTAATGGCAGTAAATGTTGTGAGTGTAACAATAAAATCTGAAATTGAATCATAGAATCTTCCGCGGCGGGAGTCAAGCCCTTTAGCCCTTGCAAGCGAACCATCGACTTTATCAAGTACATTCTTATAGAAAAGCAGGATCGCACCGGCGGCAACAAGCAGCTTATCATTTTGTACAAACAGAATTGAAGCAGCAATGCCGAATATCATTGATAGCAGTATAACCTGGTGCGGGTTAACTCCGGCTTTGAAAAAGAACTTTGTCAAAGTGGTTGAAGTAACAAAAAGAAATTTCTGCAGATTCAGGAAATCATTCCTGGGATCAGTCTTAAGTGACTTTTCGTGTGTGTACTCTTTTTCCAATTCAGAACTTAAGCTGAATGTTATACCTGATGGATACTACGCGCAATGCGAATGTTAAGATAATACAGCTGTAAAGCGGAATTGCCGAACTAACAGGGAAATAATTAACAAGTATTACATACAAAAGCGAACCGAAAAATGAACACGTTGCATATAATTGTGACTGGCGGAAGAATACAGGAACTTCATTGCAGATCACGTCTCGCATTACGCCGCCAAACACTCCTGTGATAACTCCGATAAGAACTGCATTGAACCAGTACACTCCCCCTGCAAGAGCATATGATGTTCCTACTGCGCTGAAGAGTCCAAGCCCCATAGCGTCAAGCAATGCAAGAGCCAAAAGCATTGGTTTGCCAAAGCTGCTTTTCTTCCGAAGGACGAAGATAGATATGACCGATAGTGCGAGAATGAATACAGGGTATGTGTAGTCTTCTATCCAGAAAAGCGGGTAATGGCTTATGAGCACATCTCTGATGGTGCCTCCGCCAAAAGCTGTTATCATCGCAACGGAATATGTGCCTATCATATCCATCTCTTTGCGCCGTGCCTCGATAATACCTGTGATGGCAAATGCAAAGATACCGAGGATCTCTATGGTGTTGAGAAGTGTAAGCATTCCGGGAGATCAATTAAAAATTACGAATTAGGAATTACGAAATGTTTTGGGAATCATCTTCATACCAATCATAATTCGTAATTTGTAATTCGTAATTGATTTTGTACTCCCGGAAGGACTCGAACCCTCACCAACAGGACCGGAACCTGACGTGCTATCCATTACACCACGGGAGCAAAACTGATGGTATCCGGTTAATATTTACCGGCAACTACAAATTTAGTGAAATCTTTGCAATGAAATAGTGAAATTATAACGACTGAATTCCAGTTATGTTACGTAAATAAATAGATATATTTACAGATAGAAAATGAACCGCTTGTTTACAAATACCCTGTTTTACATTGTACTTCTTATAATACCTTTTGGCGGCTGCACTAAAAAAGACCAAAACCGCGAAGAACCATCATACAATAATAAGCGGATAAGGGACGCGCTGATAAGCTACATGTCCGAGCCGATGTTCAGGAATAAGGACTTTGTTCAGCAGGTGACCGGGACAGAAGCAGATTTGAAGCTTTATGACCTTGACGAAAAGGCTCTGTATTTTGTAATCAACAAAAAGGATTTTGACAGCAACACTACTTTAAATAGAATTACAATCGATCCTGAAAGTGCAGAATTTGGGTTTGAGCAGAATGGAAGGGTCTTCCTCGGGGCTTATACATTGCCCGGCACTTCAAGGTTTCTTTTCAGGATACCCCGCAATGACTTCAAAGCCGATACAAATGCTGTGATCAGAGTCAAACTGGGTACTTATGATTACGATATCACCGCAATTGAGCTAACAGATTTCGCAGAGAAAATAACCATCTACGGAGGTGAAAAGGACGCTGAAACTACAAAGCAGAAGTATATGGCTAATCACGGCGCATTTGTTTCAAATGGTATTGAGCCTAGTCTAAGAAGGTTCTGTGATAAGATGATTTCAGGAGATACCGGAAAGGAAGTGACGGCTCAAATGCTTCTGGATTTTGTGACAGGTAACATAAGGTTCAATACAGATGAGGCCGGGGACGGGTATGAAATTCTGAAGCGCCCGAATGAAGTTCTGCTGACCGGAAATGCCGATTGCAGCGGGATGGCTATTCTGTATGCATCTTTATTGGAGCAGTACGGGATAAATTACAGGCTTCTTTATTTCACCGGGCATATTGCAGTGGGTATAGCAGGAAAATTCCCAAATGAAAACGGATTGAAGGTCTCAATTGATGATACGGTCTTTTCAATGGCAGAAACGACTGCTAAGGGTTTTATCATTGGCAGAACAAAGTTACTTAAAAATGATATTACCGGAGAGCTGAAGTATACCCAAAAACCCGGACGGGACATGATGTTTGTGAAATATGAATGATTTCACTCACCGGACGACTTTGAGTCATCCGATGAGGAAAAAACCCGGATTCAATGTTCTGCGGAATTACCTTTGGCATGCGGCGATTTGTGAGTAAGATAAATTGAAACTGCAATGAGCAGTATGCCAATACTCAGATAAAGCAGGTTTATCATTTCATCATACTTGAAATTGATAGCATATTTAAAGAAAGTAACTATCAGAACCATAATTACAACTTTTGCGATCTTTTCTTTGAGCTGGTCAAGATCATGAATTATGAGCACCTTTGAGGACGTTTCATCACTTTCTGCAATATCGATCTTGCTGATAAAAAGCTCATACAGACCTATTCCGAAAATCAGGAAAACTGTTCCAATAAGGTAGTCATCAATAGCGCTAACAAGATGTGAAACCGAAGACCTGGCAAATTCTTCTGTTCCTCCCGGATTTGAAAAGGCGTGGAACAATTCATAAACAACTTTACTTACTTCGATACTGCCTAGCAATATCATTATCAGAGCAGATATTATGGCTGAAATGACTGCGAGGAACACCATATACCTGCTTCTCCAAAGCATTTTCTCTATAAATCTTATCATTTAAATTCCTTTAATTAAATTTAACAGGAATGCTTACAATTTTACAAATTTAACCTTTTTTTGCCAAATAACGAAATATCAGGAAAAAACATGATTTTCAGTACGATTTTCAGTTAGATTCCTTGAAAATAGCCTCTTGCTTAAATAGAAATGTTTCCCTATTTTGCGTGAATTTTAATTATAATCAATAAATTTATATCACTAAACGAAGAGAAATGAAGAAACTGTTTGCGGTTTTTCTCGGGCTCGCTATGCTTAGTGCAAGCCTGTATTCACAGAGCGGATTCAACTCTGTATATTCAAAAGATGGCTCTCATGTAATTGCTGTTGGACCCGGAGGCAATGTTTTCGTATCTTATGACGGAGGCGCTAATTTTGGCTCATATCCGGCAGGCGGAGGTTTCACATTGAACTCTGTTCACGCAATTAATCAGAAGATATGGCTTGTTGGTAACAGCGGCAGCATTTTGGTAAGCGTTAACGGAGGCGGCACCTATAATAATTACTCAATAGGCGGAAGCGATCTTTATTCAGTTTACTTCATTGATGAAAACACAGGCTGGGCAGTTGGTGATGCCGGCACAATTAGGAAAACGGTTAACGGCGGACTTAACTGGACATCACAGACAGCTCCAACATCAGACAACATTAGAAGTGTTAAGTTCACAAGCGCAAATAACGGTTTTGCATGCGGTTATAACGGTAAAGCAATTTATACTGTTAACGGCGGAACCAGCTGGCAAAGCTACACTACCGGAACAACAATGAACCTTCTTTCCATTGACGTTAACGGCAGCACAGTAGTATGTACCGGCGCTGACGGAAAGATATTCAAGTACAACGGTTCTGTATGGTCAACGCATGATTACAAGAGCATTTCCAAATCTGAGGTCAGAAGCGTGGCAATGATCAGCGCTTCGACATTCTATACCTGCGGAGGCGGAGGATTCATAAATAAAACAGTTGACGGCGGCGTCAGCAGAACATACCAGGAAAACCCAATAATGGGACCTTTAAGCGATATATTTTTCTTTGATGCCAATAAAGGATGGGCTGTAGCTTCGAACAACAATGCAATACTGAGAACAAATGACGGCGGTGCAACGTGGCAGTTCCAAAGCGGCGTTAGTGTCACAAGATCACTGGTAAGAAAACAAAATACGACAGGTAACATCGGCAATCCTTTCTGCTACCATCCGGCAAACAAGAACGGAATGTTCATTCTTGCCGGAAGCACACTGTACAGAAGCCTTGATAAAGGAGAGAACTGGACAATTATTTC
>JAUQWT010000137.1 GCA_030835005.1 Ignavibacteria bacterium
TCAGGAAATTTTTGCATTACATTTTCACTTTTGGTGTCAACTATCCTCTGCCCTCTTACAACTATCTTACTACCGGTTTGCCTTCTTTTTTCCAGTGTTCGATACCGCCGCTTAAATTGTAAACTTTTTCAAACCCTAGACCTTTGAGTATCTTCACCGCACCTACGCTTCTTGAGCCCGATGCGCAGTAAACAAGGTACGTTTTTGATTTGTCGAACGTCTCAACCGTTTTTTTGAAAGACGCTGATGTATAACTCAGATTTTGCGCTCCCTTAATTTTTTCGCCGCCGAACTCAAAACTGCTTCTCACGTCAAGTATCACAACATCGCTTCCTCCGGCAAGCTCTTCAAACTCAGCGGGCTCAACATCAACATCGGTCACTGCCGGACCGCTCAGAAAAAATTTGTAAACAAAAACAAGTACAGCAATTACTATTGCTGCTATTACTATTTTATTGGTCATTAGTTGATTTTGGATTTTGCCATTAAATTCAGTGCGCTGCCGACTTTGAACCAGTCGATCTGCTGCTTATTCATTGTGTGGTTCAGCATAACCTCCCCGGTTGAGCCATCGGAATGCTTAAGTATCATTTTTATCTGTGAGCCGGGTGCAATTCCCTTAACGTCAAGATCTATAATATCATCTTCTCTCACTTTATCGTAATCAGCGGGATCTGCGAATGTAAGCGGCAGCATTCCCTGTTTTTTCAGGTTCGTTTCGTGTATCCTTGCAAATGATTTCACGATTATTGCCTTCCCGCCCAGATGGCGCGGCTCCATAGCCGCATGCTCTCGTGATGAGCCTTCGCCGTAATTCTCTTCACCGAATACTACCCATGGAATATTTTTAGCTTTATATTGCCTTGCAACACCGGGCACTTCTTCATAATTACCGGTCAGCATGTTCTTAATCGAATTTGTTTTATCGTTAAATGCATTCATTGCACCGATAAGCATGTTATTGGAGATATTATCAATATGCCCGCGGAATCTCAGCCACGGACCCGCCATAGAAATGTGGTCGGTAGTACACTTGCCTTTTGTCTTAATAAGCACCCGCATTTCTTTGAAATCTTTTGCAAAATCAGGGTGGACAAACGGGAAAAGCCTCTGCAGGCGCTTGCTGTTTGGATCTATTTCAACATTGATACCGCTGCCATCTGCTGCGGGTGTTATATAGCCTGATTCTCCTTTTAAGAATCCTTTTGCCGGGAGCTCTGTACCTTTAGGTTCAGCCAGTTTCACTTCTTCGCCTTTATCGTTCCTGAGTGAATCTGTTAACGGATTGAATGTCAGCTTGCCTGCAAATGCAAGCGCTGTTACAATTTCCGGCGAAGCAACAAATGCATTTGTAGCCGGATTCCCGTCATTTCGCTTGGAAAAGTTACGGTTGTAAGATGTTATTATCGAGTTCTGCTCGCCTTCTTTCACATCGTGGCGCTTCCACTGTCCTATGCAGGGACCGCATGCATTGGCGAGTACAAGTCCCCCAACCTTTTCAAATATCTCAAGCTGTCCGTCGCGTTCTATTGTTGCACGGATCTGCTCAGAGCCCGGTGTTATGGTAAATTCTGATTTCACTTTAAGCCCTTTATCCAGCGCCTGCTTTGCAACAGATGCTGCGCGCTCCATATCTTCGTACGATGAATTGGTACAGCTTCCGATCAGCGCAACTTTAAGTTCTTCCGGGTATTCCTTATCAATAACCGCCTGTTTGAATTTTGATATCGGCCATGCAAGGTCCGGAGTGAAGGGTCCGTTTACATGCGGCTCAAGCTCACTTAGGTTAATTTCAATTACCTGGTCATAATACTTTTCGCTGCCTGCATCCGGCTTTAAATAATCACCAAGCACGTTTGCCAGATTTCCGATTTCTTCTCTTTCGGTAGCTTTAAGGTACTCAAACATCTTCTTGTCATAACCAAAGAGCGAAGTTGTTGCGCCGATCTCGGCACCCATATTGCAGATTGTCCCTTTACCCGTGCATGATATAGTTGCGGCTCCATCGCCGAAGTATTCAACTATTGCACCGGTACCGCCTTTTACTGTCAAGATACCCGCAACCTTGAGAATAACATCTTTCGGTGAAGTCCATCCGCTCATTTTACCTGTGAGTTTTACTCCAATGAGTTTGGGGAACTTC
>JAUQWT010000138.1 GCA_030835005.1 Ignavibacteria bacterium
TAATAAATTTATAACTTTCTCTGCGGGTTACAGGTATTTTGAGCAGAGAAGGTTCAATTACATAAACGGTGAAAGGGTATTTGATAACTTTGTGAGGACAACGGGTCCGTTTGCCGGAATAAAGGCGGAGTGGAAGCGCAATTCATACATAGAGATACTTGGCAGCTACGATTATTACGAGTACGGCGATAACAGCCCCGGTAGCGAGAACAGCAATGTTTATGTTAATGCAAGCCTTAATTTCTGAACGAGTGAATAAATGACGAAGCTATATCTTGAAATAGGATCCGAGAAAGCGAACATAAAGCTGGTTGAGCGCCTTATGGAAAAAGCCAACAGGGGATTCGGGCTTAATTACGAGGAATACTGCAAAATGATGATAGCGGTTACCGAAGTTGTTATGAACGCAATAGTACACGGCAACAAAGAAAACAGCCTGAAGAAAGTGAAAGTATATGTTGAGTACGAAAAGAAGTATATGAAGATAGTTATTATGGATGAGGGCGATGGTTTTGAAATAGCACGGCTGCCTGACCCGACAACTCACGAAAATATATTGGACCTGCACGGCAGGGGAATATTCATAGCAAAAGCAATGGTGGATGAATTTTTTTACCAGCATTTAGATGGCGGCGGAAGCGAGTTTGTGATGATTGTAAGAAAAAAGTAAAAAGGCAAAAGTAAAAAGGCAAAAATGTGGAACGAATTTACTCCCCCTTTTAAAGCCTGCCTGCAGACCCGTCTGGCTTCAGACAGAAGGCAGGCGCTCTCCGAGCGGACAGATCATTTAGTCAAAACAAGACAAGTAAAGTTATAAAAAGCGAGCCGCGAATTTCACGAATATTCACGAAGGGGTTTTATTGAAAAGATGAAATGAGATTGGATTAATTGACGAATTATTCAGATGCGATTGATGAGTGGTGTAAGTTGTTGGTGATAACACCAACAACGGGGGAATCATAATTTATGATAAAGCAGTTCACAATTCTATTTAAGCAAGACCTCCGCTGAATCGGGACTATTATTAAGTAATTAACTTTACTTAATCAGCAGCATTTTTTTTGTATCAATAGTTTTATTATCAATATATAAAGTATAAAAATACACTCCGGATGAAAAAC
>JAUQWT010000012.1 GCA_030835005.1 Ignavibacteria bacterium
TGAAAATGAAAAAAAGGACCTTCCTTAAGTTTTCCAATCGCCTCTGCCTGCATCGGGCAGGTGCAGCGGGATTCAGGATGACAAATCACCAACAAAACCATAGAAATGCTGTTTGTATCCGGCGCGGTTAAGCTCGTTCAGGTGTAATATCAGCAATTTTCTTTTTCCATCGCGTTCGGATCGTTTTCTTATTATAAGCAGGTCAATAGCGCGGTTATCAATTTTTCCCGAACCTGCTGAATTAAACCCTGCTTTCATTTTCTCCAGCTTATCAATAAATACATCCATATCTCTTACTTCACCAAGAGAGCAAATGAGTTTTCTGAGTTCGGTATATTCGGTTTTAAATTTTTTCTTTGGGAATGCCGCGCGGAATATCTTTAGTACTGCCTGCACTCTGCGGGATGCGACGCGCATATCATGAAGAGCCTCAATATCGCTGCCTCTGAGCGTTCCCTGCTCAAATGATATCATTTCCTCAAACCGTTTGCGGAGAATTTTAACAAGGCTTTCGTCAAGCGGAGCATTGGGATCCAGATTAGGTATTTTATGAGCTTTTGCCATTATTTACTTATGGTATGTATTGCTTTTTTGGCCAGCGGCGTCAGTTTAAGCGATCCAATTTTCTTCAGAGTAAAGATCTCTGCCCCAAATGAATCATTGCCATCGGGTTCACGCTTCAATTTCTTAATATCTTTTGCCTGACACAAAAATATCACCGCCGTATGGTGGAATATCTCCTTCGGTGTTTCGTGCACATAGCTTGTTACGTATTGAAGTTTTTTTGATCTTACTTTTAAGCCTGTTTCTTCCATGACTTCGCGCTCAAGGGCCTCTTCGGGTGTTTCGCCGAAATCCATTTTGCCTCCGGGAAGATCCCACCTGCCTTTAAACGGCCCTTTTCCTTTTTTGATAAGAATAAACTTCTCTCCGTAAGCAAGTATTGCATACATCCCGAATCTTGTTGACTGAACCTGTTTTTTCTTTGCCAATTATTTTATTTTCTGTTCAATACACATTGTCAGTTGAATATACTCCCGTGTTTTTCAGCGGAAAAGAACAATGCTGATTTACTTTTTGAGGTAAAATACAGCATTGACCCGGTGTGAATCGAAACAAACCAATATTCCGGATGATAACCGCTGTTTCGCCAGATTGCTAAGTTGCTATTTGAATATTTCTTTTACCACTCTGTAAGTATTAACATACGCATCAACGCTGTGGTTTATCGGTTTGCTGTAGCCGCCGCCAAGCGCGAGTGAAACCGGTATGCCGCGGCTTCTGCATTCATTAAGTACAATTCTATCGCGTTCCATCAGTCCGCCGCTGCTCAATGCAAGACGGCCAAGGGAATCTTCTTTCAGCGGATCGACGCCGGCCTGATAAAGAACAATATCGGGCTTCCACTCAAAAATAGCAGGTAATTTTTCTTTAAGTAAGGATAAATACTCTGCGTCACGGGTTCCGTCAGGAAGCTCCACATCAATTGTAGATGGTATTTTAATCAGCGGATAATTCCCGTGGCCATGCATGCTGAAAATAAATACGTCAGGATTATCGCCAAGAATAGAAGAGTTTCCGTTGCCCTGATGAACGTCAAGATCAATAATTGCGGCCCGGTGTATCATTCCGCGTTTTATGAGATAGAGTATCACAACTGCAAAATCATTAAATACACAAAATCCCTCGCCGTGCGTACTGAAAGCATGGTGAGTTCCTCCGGCCAGATTACCGCCTATTCCGCTTTCAAGGGCTTCAATCGCTGAGCCGATCGCGCCGCCAACTGATGCAAGAGAGCGCCTGAAGAGTTCTTTGCTCCAGGGCAGACCTATTTTTCTGATAACTGTTTCGCCCAAAGTGCCGTCTGCAAATCCATCATAATAATCCCCGGTATGCGCAAGAGTCATGATCTCTCTTGAAGGAAGTTCCGGCTCATGAAGTTCACACTGCAAAAGGATCTTCTCGGCAAGAAGTCTTTCGCGCACCATGCGGTATTTTTCCATGGGAAATTTGTGACCTTCGGGAAGCGGAACAGTGTAGTGATCTGAATAATATACTTTCATCTTCTGCTAAAATAATCATTCCGGAACTATTATTTATACTGATCTTAGCAACAATACCTGAAACCTAACATCTGATTCAGGCGTTAAAGAAGAAAATCCACCGATTATAAAATATGACATCATTTATCAGCAGTTTAAGAGAGAATAACCGGCTTAGTGTTACCATAATTCTGGCTTTATCGTGTTTATTAAGTGTAACACTGGAGATTTTCAGAGTGTATTATTCAGGATCCTTTACGTATTTGTTTTTGATATGGAATCTTTTCCTTGCAATAATACCATATGTCATAAGTACCTTCTTTTTGCTGTATTACAAAAAGATTCGTTCACTATGGCTCACGGCAATAGTATTGTTTTCGTGGCTTTTGATATTCCCTAATGCACCTTATATAGTTACTGATTTTTTCCACCTTGAGCCAAGGGCCTCGGTTCCGTACTGGTTTGATCTTGGATTAATACTTTCATTTGCATGGAACGGCTTAATGCTGGGGTTTGTATCGCTTTATGATGTTCAGACTGCTCTTAGCAGGAGATATGGTGTAATTAAGGGGTGGGTATTTTCATTGCTTTCTTTAGTGCTTGCAAGTTTTGGTATTTACCTTGGCAGGTATGAAAGATTCAACAGCTGGGATATTCTTACAAATCCGGTTGATCTGTTTGTTGATATAACCAACCGTTTTATTCATCCCATGCAGCATCCCAGGACTATGCTTATGACGATATTGTTTTCTGCGGTATTGATATTTGCTTATGTAATGCTGGTCAATCTGTTCAATCGGGAAGGGGCTTATAAAAGATAAATATTATAAGAAGAGAAAATGCAAAGCATTATCTCTTCTTATATAACACAGATAACAATCAATCCCCGTAATCCTGGATCTTTCCCACACCTCCGCAATGCTGTGTCATATCAAATATTCTGGCTGCTGGTGTTCCGTCAACCAGCACCGTTGGGTCACCTTCTATAATAGTGAAAGTATTAGGTCCACAGCATGATATTGGATAAGTATGTACTCCAGTATCGCCCATCCTGGCTGCAGGTTTATTTCTGACCTTAATTGTCGGGCTTCCAGTCGTGATGGGTCCTTTAACGGTATGCGGACAGGCCGTGCAGCCGTGTGAATCTTCCTGGCATCTTGCAATATCCCCAACGGCAGCATACAGTTCACTGTTTACAACATTGAACCTGTAAGTTCTTTCCGTTATATATCCGTTTAATTCACATGTTAGTGTAATTTCATTTGGTCCAAAATTACCGAACACGGGATAAACTTTATCGCCTTCTTTACGCAGGCTTTCAAAAGACCCGCTCCATTCAATTCTATCTGAAATATCCATACCGGTTATGTTATCGTTACCCGACGCTGAAAATACCCACCCTTCATCAAAAACCGAAGGACTGTAACCCGTAACATAAACAATGTTAATCGATAACACCTTAACACTTTTGAAAGCTTCATAATTAATATCAGTAAAACTAAACAACGGAAAAAATGAAAGAAATACAAGAATCTTTTTCATTTATTAGCTCCTTTCGAAGAAAATTTTTGTTTATTTATACCGGAAATTCCCGAAAATATAAAAAATCTCTTTAACTTTTTTTATGATTTTAATTAATTGAACATATGATATATATCCGGTGATTTAGAGTTATTTAAAATTAATGCAATCGTATCAATACTTATCTAAATTTGCCTGCCAAATAACGACAACTGGTTTAATGATTACCTTTTGGATTTAATGCTTTCCGGCAAATATTTATCTTTGCAACTTATTGAAACTATTCAATTACTAATTAAATATCACTCATCGGATGAACTGCTTGGGCAATCTGGCTTAAGGTCATCCGATCAGCGTATAATCAGTATATAAAAACATTAATGGCAGATAATAAGATCATATTTTCAATGGTGGGGGTAAGCAAAACTTATCCGCCGCAGAAGCAGGTTTTGAAGAATATTTATCTTTCCTTTTTTTATGGCGCTAAGATAGGCATTATAGGACTTAACGGATCGGGAAAATCTACCCTATTAAAAATAATAGCAGGTGTTGAAGATAATTTCCAGGGCGACGTGCATTTCACAAAAGAATACTCAATTGGCTTGCTGGAACAGGAGCCGTATCTTGATGAAACTAAAACCGTGAAGGAGATCATACAGGAAGGCGCGCAGGAGATCGTTGATATACTAAAAGAGTATGAAGAGGTAAATAACAAATTCGCCGAGCCAATGGATGATGACGAAATGACAAAGCTTATTGAAAGACAGGGCGAGCTTACCGAACTTATTGAACATCACGATGGCTGGGGATTAGATGCCAGGCTGGAGCGCGCAATGGATGCGCTGCGCACTCCCGAGGGTGATGCACTCATTAAAAATTTAAGCGGCGGCGAAAAAAGGCGCGTTGCATTATGCCGCCTGTTATTAAAAGAGCCGGATATCCTTCTGCTTGATGAGCCAACGAACCATCTTGACGCGGAATCAATTGACTGGCTTGAACAGCACTTAAAGCTGTACAAAGGAACGGTCATAGCAATAACACATGACAGGTACTTTTTAGATAACGTTGCAGGGTGGATACTTGAGCTTGACCGCGGCGAGGGGATTCCATGGGAGGGAAACTATTCCTCTTGGCTTGAGCAGAAGACTAAAAGAATGGCTTCAGAAGAAAAGCAGGAATCAAAACGCAGAAAGACGCTTGAGCGTGAGCTTGAATGGGTAAGGATGTCACCAAGGGCAAGGCATGCAAAATCGAAAGCAAGGCTGCAGAATTACGATACTATGATGAATGAAGACACGAAGCAGAAAGAAGAGAAGCTTGAAATTTTTATTCCGAATGGTCCGCGTTTGGGTAATAAAGTAATTGACGCTGTTGGAATAAAGAAAGCATTCGGTGATAAACTGCTTTTTGATGACTTGAAGTTTTCGCTTCCACCGGCTGGGATAGTTGGCATCATTGGCCCGAACGGCGCGGGTAAAACAACGCTTTTCAGAATGATACTGGGCACGGAAAAACCTGATGGCGGAAAATTTGAAATAGGGGAAACTGTGCAGGTTGGTTATGTTGACCAGGCGCATTCGGAAATTGACCCTGAAAAAACTGTTTGGGAAGCAATATCCGAAGGTCAGGAAATAATAGAGCTTGGCGGAAAGCAGTTCAACAGCCGCGCGTATGTGGCAAGGTTTAATTTTAACGGAACAGACCAGAGCAAAAAAGTCGGCGTGCTATCAGGAGGTGAGAGGAACAGGCTTCATTTAGCATTAACGCTTAAATCGCAGGCAAATGTTCTGCTGCTTGATGAGCCGACAAACGATATTGATGTAAATACTTTACGTGCGCTTGAAGAAGCGCTGGAAGATTTTGCCGGCTGTGCTGTGATAATCTCACATGACAGGTGGTTTTTGGATAGGGTTGCAACTCATATACTGGCGTTTGAGGGTGATTCAGAAGTCTATTATTTTGAGGGCGGGTATACTGATTACGAAGAGAACAAGAAGAAGCGCATGGGTGATGTTGAGCCGAAGAGGGTAAGATATAAGAAGCTTGTTGAGTAAGATAGCGAGATAGTGACTTGGTGGAATAGTGGATCTGATTTTACAGGACCTTGGTGAAGCAAAAACAGCCTAGAATAGAAAAAATGATTCATGATTCAAAATATAATCTGGGGGAGATTTTTATTGTACCAGTTTTTTAAGTTCGGTGGTTTTGGCTAAAAACCAATCTTTGCGTGAGCCGAAATAGACTTCTGCATTTTCTTCAAGCGCTGAAATATCTGCAATTGAATATTTTTCAGGATTCGCCTTTATTTTAAACAACTTTTCAAGTGTTGCCACACGCTGGCCGAGATTTTTTTTCATCGGCGCAGAAAATTCTTCTGTATCTTTGATAAAGTGTTTCATTGAATCAACTGCTGATAGCCCCTGCTCAATATATCCAAGATTATAAAAGGCGACCATTGCCACCATTTTTGCCGAAAACTTGGCCTGGTAATCCGTGAATTCGATATTTCGCAGCAGGTCAAGAACTTTTTCATTATTACCCCTTGATTCTTCGATCAAAGCCATTGAAAAGCTGTATATGCTCTTCCTCTTGTCTTCTTCAAGCTCATTAATAAACCTTTCTATGAAATCTACTGCAATATTAAATTCACCCAGTATTACGAATAACTCAACAATATTCCTGAAAACGCCTGCCTGCATAGGCCCCAGCCCTTCGGTATTGAATTTCACATTTGCCAGCTGAACTTTTCTAATAGAAGCAATTTCTGAGAGCAGCTCCTTATTGCTTTTGGCAATATACTCGTTGAGAACAAAACCGAAAAGCGCCGAGGTAAGATGCCATTTTTCAGAGTTGGAATAATCGTTCATGCTTTTGAATATGAGTTCTTTAAGTTCATAATAATTTTCCCAGTTATCGGGTTCGTTATACAGCTTCATCAGCTTGATCTCAAGCGTTATGTGTTTGTAATAAACGGGATCAAGTCCGCCAAGCTGTTTAAGAAAATTCTCAGAATCGAAACTCTTATACAATGCATCTGTTGGGTTGACTTCGGGGGTATAGTTTAACTGGCTCTTAAGATATTCCATTCCTGCAACATCATGCTTAAGTGTTGAAATGATGAAGCACGTATTGTAAATGCTCATGGGGTAAAGCGTATCGGCGGCGCCCTGGTACTGGCTTTTTCTTGTATAGAACTTATAGAGCTTTTCAACAAGGCGGCTTTTGTTGAAGAAGTATTCCGGCCTAAGTACTGAATATTCAATTTGTTTTTCGAGCTGCCTGTACTCCGCAAAGAAGAGCTTATCCAGCGAGTGCAGCATGTAATATTGCAGCCGCCTTAATCCTTCTTCAAATTCCAGAGCATTATCGTTTTCGTATGTGTATCCTGAGAGAAAGTTTTCGCATAAGCCGAACAGCTCGCTTAAAAGGTTCTTCATAATGCCATAATTGTAATTCCTTCCCGGGAAGATCTTGCTGTAAAAATACTCTTCGGAATGTTTTTCTTCGTTAAGCTTATGAATATTTTTTTTGATTAGCGCAAAGAGTTTGATGATCGCTTTATTTGAATTATGGAATCCGGAAGCAATAAAACGTTCAAATTCCTTTGTCTCCCGCTGGTCATAAGTTTTTATGACCTCAAGAGCTTTATTTTTCATCATATTTTTTATGAAAATATTTCATCTAAAATACTGAAAAATACCGCAAAATACAGGTTATTCCGGCAAACATTACTACTATATTTTATGAAAAACTGCACAAAAATTCTTTGAACTGCCTATACTTAAAAGGGTAAGTTTGTAGCAAGTAAATTTCCGGTGGGGGCCGCGTTCATATCGAACATTCTATTAAGCATACAGTCAAAGTATTCATCTCCAAATCCCACCGGAGATAAGCTGAATCAAGACCTGCAATCCGTTAACCGGAAAGCGGGTCTTATCAGCGATAAAATTCTAAACTAAATATTATTATGAAAAGTCCGAACGAACCAAAGCCGTTTTTCTTTCAGAGTTCAGTTTTAGTGCTAGGTGTATTTTTAATGCTTTTTTTTGCTAACTCGCTCTGCTCGCAGGTAAACCAGGAGTGGGCTAAGAGATATAACTCAACGGGCAGCACAAATGATTACGCCTATGACATTTGTTCTGACTCACAGGGGAATGTTTATGTAACGGGACGGGGCAATAGTAATTATGTTACGCTGAAGTATTCATCTTCCGGAGCTGTATTGTGGCAGGCTGTTTATAACGGTCCGGCAAATGACGGAGATGATGCACATGCAATATGCGTTGACGCTGCCGGTAATGTATATGTTAGCGGTTACAGCTTCGGCAACGGCACCGAAACCGACTATGCGACAATAAAGTATGATCCAAACGGAAACGAGCTTTGGGTACAAAGATATAACGGCACAAATAATGATAATGACCAGGCAATCGCCGTTGTGGTTGATGCGTTAGGAAATGTTTATGCAGGCGGATGGTCATCAAGCAATGCCGGAAACACTGATTATACAATAGTCAAATATTCAGCCTCTGGACAGCAGACATGGGTAAGGCATTATAACAGCACAAATAACGGTAATGATTTCATGACTGCAATGGTAATGGATGCGGCAGGAAACATATATGCAACCGGAAAAAGTATTGGAGCCGGAAGCAATGATTATGCCACAGTGAAGTATTCGCCTACAGGTTCACTGCTTTGGTCGGCGCGTTACCAGGGTTCGGGAGAGGATGCCGCTTCATCGCTTGCAGTAGATCAGATAGGAAATGTTTACGTAACGGGTTACAGTACAGGAATAACGGGAAAAGATTATGCAACCGTAAAATACAATAATGCGGGTGTTCAGCAGTGGCTGAAAAAATACAATCGCTCCGGCAGCAGTGTTGATGAAGCAGTGGGTTTAGTTGTTGATAGCACGGGGCGTGTTTTTGTAACGGGATTTTGTTCTGCCTCGGGCTCTCCTTCATATGACTTCGTGACTATCGGTTACAGCACGGGCGGCACTGAACTATGGATAAAAACATATACCAGCAATATACTTGGGGTTGACGATAAGGCTGCTGCAATTGATATAGATAAATACGGGAGCATCTATGTAACCGGCACAAGTGTAAATTCAGGCAGCGACCCTGATTATGCGACCATAAAATATTCTTCGGCGGGTGTTGAGCAGTGGGTAATGCTTTATGAAAGCTCGCTCTCGGGAACCGATAATGCCAAAAAGATCAAGGTTGATGATAACGGTAATGTTTATGTAACAGGCAGCGCAACAGGAGGCATAACCGGTTTCGACTACTTAACTGTGAAATATTCTCAGCCGGCAATCGGCATCACAACCGTTTCAACGGAGATACCAAAAGATTTTGAGCTTGGGCAGAACTACCCTAACCCTTTTAATCCAACAACAAATATCGGAATGCGGATTGCGGATTTCGGAATGGTTTCGCTGAAGGTTTTTGATATAACGGGTAAAGAAGTGGCTGTGCTTGTAGATGAAGAACTGAATGCTGGTGTATATAATATAGATTTTGATGCATCGCAATTAGGAAGCGGGGCATATTTCTACAGGATGGTCGTTGGTGATAACACAAATAGTGGGAGAGGGTTTACGGAAACAAAAAGAATGATATTGATAAGATAAAAAGTCAGTCAAACGCGCACGTTTGACCTACCGTTAAGAATTTGAACGACAAAAAAACAAACTATAAAGGAGCAATCATCATGTTAAATGCAAAGAAATCCCGGTTATCGCACGGGAAAGCAGTTTTAAAATTAGTGCTCGCGCTTCTGATCCTTAGCGGAAGTTTGCATGCACAAATGTTCTGGAATCACGCGGCACGGTTTGATGGAACGGGTTATATTGCCTGTCCGAATACGCTTTCCCTCAATATAATTGGCAGCGTCACGGTAGAGGCTTGGGTTTATCCCGAAACAAATACGGGTATCAGGTATATAGTGTTCAAAGGGAATTCATCAAACGGCTATTACCTGCGTATAAACTCAAACGGAACCGTTTCGCTTGGAACCAATGGCCTTAACAGAATAACAAGCACGGCAGTTATACCCGCAGGCAAATGGAGCCATATCGCAGGATCATACAACGTATCAAACAACGGGTACAAACTTTTTGTGAATGGGTTAGAAGATGCCTCGACAATAAACATAATCAACAGCGCGCCGAACTCTAATACCGATTCGCTGCTTATTGGAAAATTCGGTGCGAATACTTTTACGGGTCTGATAGATGAGGTGCGGATATGGACAAAGGCTGTTAGCGCAGATAACATCAGAAGAAATATGCATACTTCGCTATCGCTCTCAAGCGGTCCCTATGTTGCGCTGTTGTTTTCCATGCCTTTTCAGAAGGTCAACAGCACGGGTACGGTTTTCACTCTATCCGATCTTTCGCTTAATCCAATTTCAGCAAACATTGGTTTTAACAGGGGGGTTACAGATGTTGATCTGGGTAATGCGCCATCAGTATATCTAAGCAGCAACGAAGCACTTCTGCTGGAAGGGAATAATGATTCATACGCAGCAATACCAAGCAACGGGTTAAACGATATTACCGGAGCAATGACACTTGAGGCGTGGATAATGCCTGCCGGTCCTTCGGGAGTTAACCAATATATTTTTCACAAACACAATGCCGGCATCGGGCTGCGCTTTATGTTAAACAGCTCTCAGAAACTGAGCTTCAGCCTGAATGCTTCACAATTCTATGAAGGCTCAACACCGCTTACTTACAATCGCTGGTATCATGCGGCCTGGGTGATCTCGCAATCGGGGGCATCATCGCTATACATTAACGGAGTACTTGATGCATACTATGCAAATACAGGATTTCCAAACTCTAACAATGATTCAATGTACATAGGCCGCGGATTTAACGGCCAGATTGATGAGGCAAGAGTATTTAAATATGAAAGAACTGCTGCAGAAATAAATAATTTCCTGAATGTTTCAATGGACGCAGCAAATATACCGGCCGGAACGGGTTTCTCTTTCAACCTGGATGGTTCTGCATGGGCAAACAGTAACTTTCAGTTTCTTTTCCTAAGGGGAAATACTTACTTCTCTGCACCTGCAGCTTTACAGGGAGGTTCTTCGCCAATTATGCGTGCAGATAATATCAACTTTCAGCACGGCTTTTACCAAAAGAATACGTATAAAAGAATTCCCCAAACAGGTTCAACCGGTTCAATGATAGACGACTCAATTGTAATTCCTGATAATGTCAGTATTTCGGATGTTAATGTTTATGTCAGTTTAAACCACGGAGAGATCGGTGAAATAGATATACGCTTGATCTCGCCCACGGGATGGGTTGTAACATTAATGGATGGGTTCGGTCTTCGCGGACCGGGATCGAATCTTACGACCATCTTTGATGACCAGGCAGACAGTTCATTAATTACAGACAGGTATCTTCATGTCTCACCCCGGGTAAAGCCAACCGGAAGCATTAACTCATCGCTTCAGGGATTGAACTCCGGCGGTGTGTGGCGTTTGTGGATCACCGATGCCGGCGGACTCACAACGGGAGCGCTTATGTCATGGGGATTGCAGATCAACAACTCACCGGTTATCGGTTTGCAGAACGTATCAACTGAAGTACCCGAAAGTTTTTCACTTGCACAGAATTATCCCAATCCTTTCAACCCGGTTACCAATATCGGATTTCGAATTGCAGAGTTCGGATTTGTCACAATGAAGGTGTATGATATAACCGGAAAAGAAATAGCTGTGCTTGTGAATGAAGAGCTAAGGCCCGGCGTGTATAATGTGGATTTTGATGGAAGCGATCTTTCAAGCGGAACGTATTTTTACAGGATTGAGGCAAATGGGATTACTGATGTGAAGAAGATGATACTTGTGAAGTAAGGTAATAATGAGCAGAGTTCCTTTCTTGAGACTCTGGTGAAGCTGGAGGTAATGAATTGCCTAAGACCCCCTCCTTCCGCCATACGGCGGAGTACTCCCCCTTGTTAAGGGGGAGACAACATAGTAAAGACAATTAGGAGAAACTATAGTGAAATTAGAAAATTATGAAAGAACGCTTGATAAAACCTTTGATACTTTTAACACGGCCTACAGCTTTGCGCGTAAAATTGGTTACATTTTTATGTCTCTTTTTTTTATGGTTCTTGGTGGCGGGCTGTTGGTTTGGGGAATCTCAACCTATAGCGATAGAGTAAGTTCGCTCGAATCGTACCAAAAAACAACGGGTACGGTAGTTGAGATGCGCGAAGTTCCGGAAACAGAAAATTCCGGAGTTACTTATGCGCCGGTCATAAAATTTAGTGACGAAAAAGGCAGGGAATTCCGTCATAGCTCAAGCCATTCATCTGACCCGCCGGCATATAAAATTGGCGAAAGAGTAGAGCTGTTTTATGATAAGGGTGATCCGGAGAGTGCGTTCATTAATTCATTTTGGGGCAAGTGGTGGGGTACAATAATATTGTTTACCTGCCCGGCTGTTCTTTTTCCGGTTGGGTTTTGGATGCTGTTTTCGGCTTTCAGAAGAAAAAATTCACCCGCAGCCAACGATCACCACGGTAACGGCAGTTCTTATGTAAGCATTGCGTAACCTGTCAATATCACGATATTTTGGGGAATTTAAAACATTCTCAATTATTTTTCCGCAGGAAAAAGGAGTGATAGACTTTTATTTATTCACAGTTATAATTAATTTAAATATAATTTAATGGGAATTTTTGGCAGCATTTTTAAGGGGTTCCACCAGGTAATTAACGGTGGTAAGGATGTGCTTGCACCTGTTGAAGGAATAGAATTCGAAGACTGGGCAAGGGCCAATGCGTCGCTGGCTTCCGGGAAGCCAATAGAAGATATCATCACGGGTTTGGGTGTTGACCGCCCCAGATGGGATAGAGCAAACGAAGAATGGCTTGCAAGATTAAAGAATGACAAGACATTTACGCTATCCATCAAGTACTCTTCGATCTTCAATAAAAATGCTGCGGGTAATCTGCCGCAAAAAAAGAATTTTAACAATCAAACCTATCCCTTAGAAAAATATGTGGAGGTAATGGTGGCAATGGATTACCTTGGCAGACAGGGGCGTGATGCACAGGATGTACTTAAAGATTTTGGGCTGACGGTTGCGGATTACTCCAACTTAGGCAGTTATTACACGAAGAAGATCTTTTTGAGTCCGATGGGTGTTGGAATGAAATTCCAGAACCTGACAATGGAGTACCGTGCAAAGTATGAGAAGATAATTCAGGAAGACGGCACACGTGATGATATTAAGTTTTAAGAACACATTTTATTAATAGAATAATGATTTTAAATAAATTACATTCAAACAATATATCTTAAGGAGATAACATTATGTCAAGCATATTAGAGCCTGTAGAAGGCGTAACACTTGAAGACTGGGCAGCAGCAAATGCCAAAATGGTTTCTGGCACAACCAAAGAAGAGATCTGCGGATTGCTTGCAATAGACGCACCGAAATGGGACCGTGTAAATGAAGAGTGGCTTGCAAGAATGAAGAACGATACATCGTTCACGATTTCAACAAAATATGCGGCGGCATTCAATCAGTCGGCCTCAGGCAATCTGGGAAAAGGCGGCGCATCAGCCGCGCAGTCAATTTCGTTTGAAAAGTATGTTGAGGCAATGGTTGCACAGGATGTTTTAGGCAAACAGGGCAGGGATGCTCAGGACGTGCTGAAGGATTTCGGCATGACGGTTGCTGATTATTCCAATGTAAGCTCACACTGGTCCAGCCAGATGATGACTGATTTTTCGCTGGCTATGAAAATGCAGACATTAATGAATGAGTATAAGGCTAAATACGAAGCGATGAAGACTGATTCACACAGCGATCTGGAGTTCTAACTAACAGCTGCGGGTTTTGGGCTGCAGGTTAAAGGTTCAAAGTTGAAGTTAGGGATTTTTGCAGTTAGCTGAAGTTTATTTTAACCAGCACTTTTAGCCGTTCCACGAAAATGTGTTTATGAAGATCTCTTCAGCTGACAGGATTAATGGTTTTACCAGAATTCTGAATCAGGTATTCGTGGCACGACTGTAGAAATACAAAAGAAAGAAATAATGAGTGAGTTTTTAAAAGAAATTGACAAGGCATTTCAATCGGCCTGGCATGCAAGTAAAGGCGGCGATGCAGCATGGAGCTCGGTGATGCAGACGTACGGCGCCGAGCCGCTGCCTGAATCTGATAAAGAAATGCTGCTGAATTCAGAAATGAAGATAACGCGCGGTGCATTTCCTATTGAGCTTAGAAGGGTGATGGAAAAGATCGCGGCCAAGCATCCAAATGATGCGAAGGATTTTGCTATGGATTCCAAAGTACTTGAATATTACCAAAAGATAAAACCGTTTTCCGGGCTGGGCGATATTTTTGCAAACGCATCTACCGGAACAGCTAAATATTCACAGGGACTGAAAAAGGAAAAGCACAGCACAATGAAGTGCAAGAATTGCGGCGCGCCGCGGCTTGAAGAAATGCAGTATGATAACTGTATGTTTTGCGGCAGTGCGCTGTTTGTGAGAACTGATTAGGTTTTAATTTGTGCTTGTTATTATAAGACCCCTGCGTCCGCCTATCGTCGACCACTCCCCCTTGGTAAGGGGAAGACATGTTGAAATAAAAGAAAAGACGAAAGAACATACGAAAAAGTCAAACGCGTGCGTTTGACCTACCGATAATTTTTTGAAGGAATATATATTATGAGTGACTCATCACCTGAAGTAACAGCAATGGTTGAAAGATGGAACGGTTTTCTGAAAAAGATCGAAGGCCGTTACTATGAAGTGCTTCAACAGACTGAAGCTCCATTGGATGGGGTTATCGCGAACATTCAATATGATAATGTGATAATCCACAACATAGCCAACGGACTGAAGAACCAGACCGTAACACAGCTTTCGGAAAAGGTTGACCAGGCGGCGACAAAGTTTGAGTCAGAGATGCGCAAGGCTGGGGCATCTTCGGGGCTTACTTCCAGCGAGCGCGGAAAGACGCACGTTCTTAAGAACTGGATGGAGATCGAATACCTTAAGTTTGAAGTGAACCTTTTTGCGCGCGCAGCAAATAAAATACTTGAGAATGTTAAGCATCATATTGACGAGAAGAAAATGCACCGCTGTACACAATGCGGCGCCGAACTTCCGATAAATGTTTATTCATTTATGGCTGTAAATATAAAATGTGAGAGCTGCGGCTCGGTCAACACATACCAGCCTGATGACAGAGTTCGCGCGCTGGAGTATTATGTAATTACTCCGCTTGCAGAGCAGCATGCCTTCGCCGAGAAGTTAAAGGCGCGCACAGATAAGCAGGCAATAAAGGAATATTACCGGAAGTATTATACTTATCTCATGGAAAATGTGCCTGATAAAAAGCGGTATTATGAAAGAGATATGAATGAACGATTAACGAACCCGATGTTCACGAATTTCGCGTGAGGGGTTAGGGCTGAATGCTTCATGTTTCAAAGACCCCCTCCCTCCGCTTCGCGGAGTACTCCCCCTTAGTAAGGGAGAGACTGAAAATAGCAATGAATAATGGCAGCTGATAGACAGATAATTGTTGATGCATTGAATACGGCAATTGCTGATGGCGGTGCAGTTGTGTTTGCGATCGGTGATCACTTTGTTCAGGCGGCTGTAACCGGACCCGGAGAGATCGTAGCCGAGGCTGTGAGTCATCACTATCATTCGGGAATTGATATCGGGCTGGAGAGTTCTTTTGCAGCAATGGGTTTTGGTTTGGAAGAGGGCGGTAATTACAGCAGGAAGTATTCAACAATTAATGCATCGGCGGTTGAGAAGATAGCTGATGATTTTTTGAGGATCTTTGAAGAGTTGTACCACGCGGATGCAAGCCTTCCGTTTGAGGTTAGTGAGATTTGATTGCCGGAAGCGTTTTTGCAGATGGGTTCATCGTTTCAGATTTTAGGGGCTAAAGCCCCTTTCTCTTTTCAATTTAAACCCACGACCTAAAGGTCGTGGCAATTCAAAAACGGGGAATTAGAAGACTGAGGCATTAATCCAAGCAATAATACACTTACCTTCAATAAATAACTTATTATATTTGTTAAACTAAAACACTTTTCAGGAAAGATCATGAGAAAATTTTTGATTGTTGTTGTGCTTCTTTTGGGTGTGAAGTTTACATATTCAGACCAGCTCCAGTGGATAACAAAGGAACAGGCTGCCGAAACCAAAGCATATTTCGCTGATAATGAGATCAAACAGGTAATACTTTGGTGCGCCTGCTGCGATAACGACATTAAAATGCTTGTTAATGTTGAGGGCGTAAGCTATAAACCGGCAAGTGATCCGAATTATTATGAAGTATATCTTACCGGTACTACGTTTGACGGGAAGAAAGTGGATCAATCAGTTGATCTTGCTTATGTTCACATACTCCGCGGAAGCAAGTGGAGATGCCTGGGTAAAGAGCTGAAGTTTGAGTGTGATCCCTGTACAAAAGCATTTAAGTTTTAGTGTGGCAGGAATAATTTCCCGAACATTAACTCTTGATGGTGTGCGTGCGAAACTTATCCCTCTTGATATCTCGCATGCAGAAGAACTATGGGAATCAGCAAAGGACGAAAGCCTCTGGGAGCATTATACTTTCCGCAGAATGGAAAGCTTTGAGAACTTTAAGAAGTTCCTGACAGCATCAATAGAAGCAGCAAATGCCGGAGGTGAATTCACGTTCACTATCATAGATAAGAATTCCGGAAAAATGGTTGGGGGCACAAGTTTTCTGGATATTCAGCCTGTATCAAAGTCGCTTGAAATAGGAAGAACGTGGCTATCGAAACATCTTCACGGCTCCGGGGTTAACGAAGAGTGTAAATACCTGCTGCTTGGTTATTGTTTCAGTGATTTAAAGTTCATCCGGATATTTTTCAAGACAGACAGCAATAATATACGCTCTCAAAAAGCGATTGAAAAGATTGGCGCAAAGTTTGAAGGCATACTCCGCAATCACATGATACGAGAAGACGGAACTTTCCGCCACTCCGCTTATTATAGTATTATAGAAAGCGAATGGGGTGAAGTAAAGAGTATGCTTGAGAAAAAACTAAACGGTTAAGGAGAAATTGATAATGTTTAAATTAAGAACCCTGATTATTCTTTTTATTGCAATTGTGACTGTGTATTTTACCGCATGCAGCGGTTCGGTAATCCAGAAGGCTTCGCTTAGCGGGGGAAAGTGGCTGTTGTATGAGCTTGACGGCTCACAATATACGGCACCCTCCGGAGGAGAAAATGTGTATATCGTTTTTGATGCTGCAACAAGCCAGGCCCGGGGCATGGCTTCGTGCAATACTTTTTCCGGAAGTTATGTTGCCGGCGGCGGTACTATCAAAATGGGACCGTTCATATCTACAAAGATGGCATGTGACGATATGTCCACGGAAATGAAATTCATGCAATCATTAAACAAGGCGGCATCTTACAAAATATCTTCTGCATCACTTTCCTTAATGGATGATGCAGGTTTAGTGCTTTGCAGGCTTAGGTTAGAATGAATAATCCTAAATAAAATTACATGATAAAAACATCAGAAAGTATTTTAATTCTACTCGTCGCGGCATTGTTTATGATACAAATAAACGGATGTTCGGGCAGCGAGGATGATTCACTCTCTTTGGAGTCTGTTAAATGGAAAGCAGAATCATTGAACGGAACAAAGCTGACTTTAGGCAAGGATATCACAATTGCGTTCGATAAGAAGACCTCGCGTGTTAGCGGGTTTGCGGGGTGCAATACTTTTTTGGGTATTTATGCCCGTAACACTGTAAAGCTTGCCTTTGGGGAGTTGGCTTCAACAGATATGTATTGTGATAAAATGCAGACGGAAACGGAATTTCTTGCTGCATTGGGCTCCGTTGAAAAGTTCAAGATCTCCGGCAGTAAATTGACGCTTATCAGTAAGGAAGTTCCGGTTATCGTATTCAGAAAGCTTGAAGACTAAGCAGTTGTTTTTGTGCATACTTTTTTTTATCCGTGTTCTTAGAAATTGTGTTCTTGTGAAGATTGATATAGGGTACGGAATCTGTTCACCCGTGACTCTGCTCAATAAGAGTTATATAATATTCTAAAAATTCTTCTTATTTTTGTTTTACTCGCCCGTGTTAATTAACTGAAAAGACCTCTCAAATCTATTTACAGTAATTGTACTTAATGAAATCTGTTACGGTTTTATGCGCTCTCCTCGTCTTATCTTCAAGCGTCTTCACGCAAGTTGAATTCAAAAAAGTAAAAGTAACGGATAATATATATTCGTTCATTCATCCAAACTCCACCAATGACTGGATAGATGCGAATTCTACCGTAATATTCGGCAAAGATGAGGTGTTTGTAGTTGACGCAACCCTAACCCCAAAGACAGCAGCGGGTATTGTTGAATTCATTCAGCAGAAAACTTCGAATCCTGTGAAACGTCTTTTGATAACCCACTGGCATTATGACCACTCGTTTGGGGCGGAGTCGTTTAAGAATGCTTTCCCGCAAATGGATATTATCTGCGGAAAACAGACTGATTCGCTGATCTTTGCCGGTTTTGATGAGTATCATAACAAAAGCCTGGATGAATTTGTGATTTATATTGATTCCACAAAGGCAGAGCTTGAACGCGGAACTTATGCTAACGGAAAAGCTCTGACCGATTACGAAAAGAGCCGCAGGGTGCAGGCAATTAAAGATTCGGAATTCTACATGCCCGAGCTAAGAAAAACAAAACCTCTTAAGCCATCGGTAACATTTGAGGCAAACCTGACCTTTTATGCAGGAGGCAAAGAAATACGGGTTTTTGGGAATGGCGCAGGACACACCGAAAATGATGTTTTTGTGTATATTCCGGAAGACAGGGTTTTGGTTACAGGTGATCTGCTTTCCCATCCTGTTCCGCTTGCATTCAGCGTTTTTCCCAGCAAGTGGATCAAAACACTCAAGCAAATGGCTGAACTGGAAATCGATTACATTGTGCCGGGTCACGGAGATGTACTTGACGGCAAGGAGTATCTTCACATTGTAATCAAAGCACTTGAAGATATCACGGCACAGGTAACAAAGCTAAACGCAGAGGGGAAAGCTCTCAAAGAGATCGTGAAAGAGGTAGACAAGGAAACTCTGAAAACGAAGTTAGCCGGCGATAGCGAAGACAGAAAGTGGGCTTATGATAATCATTTTATATACGGGCTGATATATAGTGTTTATAATGAAGTAAATCCAAAGCAGTAGCCGGAAGAACTTTTAACAGGGTCCAAAAATATATCGCAAGAATATGAAACAAATATATAACTTCCTTCTTTTAAAAATCCTCGGAATATTTCTCTTCCCGCTTGCGGGAATCTCCTGCGGACAGGACAATACAGATATTATAGAAGAACTGAAAACCCGCCTGCAATCACGCGAAGTTACAATTTCGGAAGTTCTTACGGATACCTCGCTTTTGTACCTTCATGCAAAAACACCTTTCAGGGAGATGATAAAACAATATGCCGATACAGGTATCATAAAAATAACTGCCGGGAGCGAACCAGGAGTAAAAACTTCTGTTCAATGCAGAGTACTAGATGAAGGCGGCAATGGATTACCGGGAGCGCTGGTTTATTTTTACCAGACTTCCGATAAGGGGTGGTATTCCGATACAGCCGCTCACATTTTAGTAAACAGCGGCGATTATAAACACGCGCGGTTATTTGGCTACACCAAAACCAATGCATTGGGATATATTAACATTGAAACAATCCGTCCAAACGGCTACCCGGATTCAGATCTCCCGGCACATATTCATGTTCAGGTAACGCCGCTTGATGCAGGCTTTGAAAGTGTGTGGACGGAATTCCTGTTTGAAGAAGACGAAAGATTGACGCCGGAAAGAAAGAAGCGCTCCATAGATGATGGGTATCTTGTTGCGAAAAGCACCGGTACACCGGAGAAAGCTTATTATTATTATGAGATCGTTTTGAGGAAGAAATAATGTAATCTTGCTCAAGTCACTACTGCTTCAATAAAGAAGAGAGCAATTATTCGAATTTTCCCCTGCTGGGGCACAGGTGATTTATCAAACACTCCATGCATAAAGGCTTGCGTGGTTTGCAGATAGTTCTGCCATGCTGGCCTATCAAATGAGAATACTGTACTTGTTTTTCTTCCGGGATAATTTCCTTTAAGTCTGCCTCAATTTTTTCTGGTTTTTCGGATGACGTCAGGCCAAGTCTTGTTGAGACGCGGATGAGGTGAGTATCGGTCATAATAGCCGGCTCGCCGAAACAATTTCCAAGAACAACGTTTGCGGTTTTCCTCCCAACGCCAGCAAGCAAGGTAAGTGCGTTCATTGTGCGCGGCACTTCGCCGTCAAATTTTTCGATGAGAGTTTTGCAGCAGCTGAGCACGCTTTTGGTTTTGTTTCGGTAGAAGTTTATTGAGCGGAGTTCGATTTCAAGTTCGGCAGGTGTGAGCTTCAGGAAATCCGATGGTGTTTTGTATCTTTTATACAGGGGAGTCATAACTGCATTAACTCTGTCATCAGTGCACTGGGCGGCGAGGAGTGTTGAGATCAGTAATTGAAATGGGTTTTCAAATTCAAGATGGCAACCGGCTTCGGGGTATTCCCGCCCAAGCAATGATAATATCCTGAGCGCTTGTTCTGATTTATCTTTCTTCTTTTCCGGCATGAGTTTTTGGGTGATTTGGGCTTATTTTCCTACAAAAAATAGGGACTAAGAACAAGATTAACAATGTAAATTGCTATAAACAGATAATTATTCATAACTTATACTCTTATTACTCTATTTGATATATCAATAATAATATTGATATATCAAATAAGAAATATTATTTTGAATATATGGGCAAAATAAACTCGGCATTCTTCAGCAATCTTGAGCATAGCCTCAAATCATACAGGCAATTTGCACAGAAGAACCTGATAAGTGAAAGTATTGATATTACTTTTGACCAATGGCTTGTAATGCAGACTCTGCATGATAATCCGGGATTGAATCAAAGAGAAGTAGCCTCTATGGTATTTAAGGATGCTGCTTCCCTAACGAGGATAGTTGAGCTGCTTCTTAAGAAGGCATACCTTGAAAGAAAAGTTCATGAGGATAAACGGAGATCGCGCCTAAAGATCACTTCTGCGGGGAGTGCCGTGATGAAAAAAGCGTTTTACGTAATAAGTGATAGCCGCGAGAAAGCTCTGATGGGAATTGAGGATAGGCGGATCAAAAAACTGCGCAAGGTGTTATCTAAAATAATCGAAAACTGCAGTTGAAGAGTTTCAATGATAAAGAATGAATAAGATCAAACTCCGCCTCGCAGTAAACAGCGATATTCCGGCAATAATGAGCCTTTTTAGTGATACCGTACGCAGTATAAACTCAAAAGATTACACTGCTGAACAGATTGATGTTTGGAGCGATACAACGGGCACGGAGCGGACATGGGAGCACCGAATCAATGAGCAGTATTTTATTGTGGCTGAATCTGAAGGCACAGAAAGCATAACCGGGTTTTCTTCAATTGCCCGGAACGGTTATCTGGATTTTATGTATGTCCATAAAGATCAACAGCGCAAAGGTGTGGCAAGTGCTTTACTTGCAGAAGTTGAGCGCAGGGCCACTCAACAGAAAAACCCCGAGATATTCTCACATGTGAGCAAAACAGCAAAAGGATTTTTTCTAAAGCGGGGATATGTGCACCGTGAAGATCTGATCGATAAAGCAGGAGATACTGGTGTTGTGTTCATAAATGCCCTCATGGTCAAAGTACTGCGGTAAACGTCTCAGCCTTTTAATAAGACTTTATTATTTTTATTATTACATTATCACTGAGCGAGAATCTTCACAGAATCAGCCTACGGCATGCTGGTGATTCATGTTTTGTTAAGAAGATTATACTTTTTATGTAAATGAAATTACCGGAAAAAGACATTTTAATCCGCGGCGAGCGCGAAACAGACATTGCCGCAATTCACGAAATAAACCTTTTGGCATTTGGTCAGGAAGACGAAGCAAAACTTGTTGACGCACTTAGAAAAGGGAAGTCGTATATAAAGGGGCTTTCACTTGTGGCCATTAAGGAAGACAAGGTTTTGGGGCACGCTATTTTTACAAAAGCGTTCATCGTGAACAAAGCCGGCAAGCGCCAGGCTTGCATTGCTCTTGGCCCGATGGCTGTCCACCCTGAGCACCAGAGGCAGGGCATCGGCAGCAAGCTTGTTGAAGAAGGGCTTGAGCGGGGCAGGGAGCTTGCATTCAATTCTGCAGTTGTGCTTGGGCATAAAGAGTACTATCCGAGGTTTGGTTTTAAACTTGCTGCAGAAAGGAAGATAAGTTCAACTTTCCCCGCTGCAGAAGAATATTTCTTCATAATGGAGCTCAAAAACGGCGGGCTGAAAGGGATCTCGGGCGTTGTTCAATATGCAAGAGAGTTCAGTCTGGTTGCCGACGCTAAAAAGAAAGATCAGCAGAAGGAACAAACCGCAGAAGCGTCTAAAGAAAATCAGCAGGAAAACCCGTCTCAGCAAACCGGCGAAATTAATTTCGTGCAGTCCGGCAGTGAAAATCCTTTGAATTCAAATCCGCCCCCGCAGAATTGAATTTCGTTGAGGCGAAATGAGTACTCTTTGTGGAGGGTCTGAGGACCCGACACGACTTATCCCCAAAAACCAGAGTTTGGACAGAGAGAAGTGTATGGATAGCGCTAAGACCCCTTCGTCCCGCCTTTGGCGGGCCACTCTCTCTTGTAAAGGGGGAGACAAAAATCTGAGGTGATTGCAATCAGACTTTAAACCAATTTCCTTTATTGATAAATTAATAAATGACAAGAAGCAATTTTGACCTGGTTCTGTTCGATCTGGTTGGCACCACTGTAGAAGATTCAGGAAGCGGATCCTCAGCAGTAATAGAGTGTTTCGCTGAGATATTTGTTCCGCACGGTCTTACTCTTACACAGGAAGAGATAAATCCCCACCGCGGCAAAAACAAAATTGAGGCAATTAGAAACCTCCTGATAGAAAATAATCTTTCGCCTGAGATGACCGGGGCAATGAATCTTGAATTCAACCGGCTGCTTAAAGAGAAGATAAAGAATTTCTATCCAATGGAAGGTGCAGAAGAAGTATTCGGTTTGTTAAGGTCAGTTGGCGTAAAGACAGCTATAGGCAGCGGCCTTCCGGAAGACTTTTGCATTCTATTATTAAATGAGCTTGGCTGGGGTAATGGAGTGTTTGACTATACCGGCAGTTCGGAATCACTTGGCGCAGGAAGGCCTGATCCCATAATGATCACTGATGCCATGCAAAAACTTGGCGTAAAAGATAGAGACCGTGTATTAAAAGTTGGGGATACGGCTTCTGATATTCTGGAGGGCAAAAATGCGGGAGTGAAGACTGGGGCTGTTCTGACGGGAACTCAAAGCAGGGAGGATCTTGAAGCTTTGAGGCCGGATTATGTTTTAGAAAGTATTAAAGATGTTACGCGGATTATGTGAACACATCGATGAAGTCAAACGCGTGCGTTTGACCTACGTGAAGCAAAGAAATTATTTTGTAAGAATTCAATTTACATGAAGAAAATAGATTCTGCATTTAAGAGTATTGTAATATTCATAACACTAACCTTCGGCATGCTGCATTTGTATGCCGGTGGTAATGAACAGATGAATTCTGCTGAGATACTGTTTAATATGCAGAGGCTAGCCCAAACTGGTTCGGTGCTATACATTGCGGCTCATCCGGATGATGAGAATACAAATTTGCTGGCATACCTTGTGGGAGAAAAGAAACTGAGAGTTGGATATCTTTCATTGACACGCGGTGACGGAGGTCAGAATTTAATTGGCAAAGAGCAGGGGGAATTACTTGGGCTTTTAAGAACTCAGGAGCTGCTTGCGGCAAGAAAGATAGACGGCGCTGAACAGTTTTTCTCTCGCGCGTATGATTTCGGCTATTCAAAAAATCCAGAAGAAACTTTTAGCATATGGAATAAAGACAGCATCCTTGCAGATATTGTATGGATCATAAGAACATTCCGCCCTGATGTTATAATAACCAGATTCCCTTCAACAGGCGAAGGCGGGCACGGGCACCACACAGCTTCAGCAATACTTGCAATTGAAGCATTTGATGCGGCGGCTGATCCGTCCAAGTTTACCGGTCAGCTTCAATATACAACTACGTGGCTGGCAAAGCGTATATACTGGAATTCGGTTGCATCGGATATTAATTCGGTGGCTGAAGGAGAAATATCTTTTGATGACGGCGGTTTCAATGTGCTGTTGGGGAAATCGTATGGCGAGATCTCAGCCTTAAGCCGCTCAATGCATAAATGCCAGGGCATGGGGACTCCACCCGAGCGCGGCAGCAATATGGAATACTTCAAATTTTTAAAGGGCGAGCCTGCGCCGGGAAGCAGCGACTTGTTTGGAGACATTGATCTTAAGTGGGGCAAGGTGCCCGGCGGAAGCGCAATACTCGAAGCAATTAATGATATGATCGGCAAGTATGATCTGACCAAACCGGAAAACTCACTGCCTGCACTTGCATCTATTTATGCGTTGATACGGGAATTGCCCGAAGGAGATATTGATCTTGCTTACTTAAAACATCGTAAGCTTGATGAGACAAAGAAACTCATGCTTGCATGCGCGGGTATATTTCTTGAAGCAGTATCATCGGATCATTCCACAGCGCCAGGCGGAAAGATAACCATAACCTTTCAGGCATTAAGCCGTTTGGCTGATGGCGCAGAACTTCAGAAAATCTACTTATTCCCGCAGGATGAGGTGGTAATTGATATATCAATGAACCGAAATATTGTGTATTCTTTTGAGAATGGATATACTGTTCATCCGAATATGGAATATTCAGACCCCTATTGGCTTAAGAA